>DSDS01000171.1 GCA_011048585.1 Desulfurivibrio alkaliphilus
CCCGGCCCAGCGCCCCGGCCAGCGCCTCCCGGGTCTCTCGAATATCCCGTTCGGTGGGGAGAAAAAGCAGGATGTCACCATCTCTGCCCTCCCGCACGATTTCGCTAACCGCCGCCACCGCCTGCTCAACGTAACTCTCGCCCTCCCCCTCCCCTTCCCGCCAGGGCCGGTAACGAACCTCCACCGGATGGGTCCGGCCGGAAACCTCGATCACCGGAGCATCGTTGAAGTGACGGGAAAATTTACCGGTATCAATGGTGGCCGAGGTGATGATAACCTGCAATTCGGGCCGCCGGGCCAGAAGATTTTTAAGAATTCCCAGCAGAAAGTCGATATTTAGACTGCGCTCGTGGGCCTCGTCAACGATGATGGTGTCATAATCCCTGAGCTCCCGGTCGCCCTGGGCTTCGGCCAGCAGGATGCCGTCGGTCATGAATTTGACCCGGGTCTCCCGGCTGGTGTGGTCGCTGAAGCGAACCCGGTAACCCACCAGCCGGCTGCTCCGGGTACCCAGCTCTTCCCCCAGCCGGGAAGCCATGGCCATGGCGGCGATCCGCCGGGGCTGGGTGCAGCCGATCTTCCCCCGGCGGCCGCGCCCGGCCAGCAGGCAAAGCTTGGGAATCTGGGTGGTCTTGCCGCTGCCCGGCTCTCCGGAGATGATCACCACCTGGGAGCCGGCCATGGCGGCGAGGATCTCCTCCCGGCAGCCGCTGACGGGAAGCTCCGGGGCCAGGGTCAGGTCGAGATCGGCAGGATATTCGTTGGGCGTTGACGACATTGAAGAAAATTTCCTTGCATGGAACCGCGCCAACCAGCGGTTGGCCTGAAAAATAAGCTAGAATTTTTACCACACCAAAAGTACAATGCTAGGGATTTTCGACCAAAACCGCTTCACCCCGATGACCCGGTCGGAAAATCTTGACTCTTTGTTCCTGCACAACAAGGCGGCGTAACCGTTGGCCAAGCAAGGCGACTGTATCGACCAGATGGTGGGCGCCTCGGTGGGCGAGCCGGCCACCAAGACCAAAACCATTAAGGAGGGCAGCCTGCGCCTCAATAGAGGGCCCAAAAACCGCACCGAGGCCGCCCTGCACATCTACTACTACGACCTGCTCAACAGCCTGCTCCACAGCCTTCAGGAGGTGCTGCACTCCTCGGAGAAGATTCCCAAGATCGCCAAGCCGATTCCCATCGCTTTAGCCGGCGGCACCGTGCTGCCCAGCGGTTTCCGGGAACATTTTGAAAAGGCGCTGACCAACGTCAATCTGCCGATTGAGATTTCCGAGGTAAGAATCGCCGAAGATCCGCTGAACAGCACGGCCAAGGGGGCCATGGTCATGGCGCTTTCCGAGGAGGTTTAAGGCAAATTGTCTTGACATCCCAGCGCCGGTTTTTTATAAAGGCTTTTCCTTTCCCAAACGTACTGGGGGGTCGTCTAATGGTAGGACTGCAGACTCTGACTCTGCCTGTCGGGGTTCGAATCCCTGTCCCCCAGCCAAGTAAACGCCAAAGGGGCGCGGTCAATGCCGCACCCTCTTTTTTTTCAGTCGGCCCCTCCCGTTGCCGAGGTTACAGTAACCACATGATAAAGAAGATATGAACATCTTTCTGGTGGGAGCAACAGGATTTGTCGGCGTCGCCCTGACCCAACACCTGCTGACCAAAGGGCACCAGGTCAGCACCTTGGTCCGTTCCATGAACCGGGCCGCCGCCCTACCCGCCGCGGCCACCATCGTCAGCGGCGACCCCACCCGTCCCGGCCCTTGGCAGCAGACCGCCGCCGCCTCAGACGTGATCATCAACCTGGCCGGGGCTTCCATTTTCACCCGCTGGAGTGAAACCACCAAGCGGATCATCTTGGAAAGCCGGGTTCTTTCAACCCGCAACCTGGTGGCGGCCCTGGCCACCGTCGACCCGACCACCCCCAGAACCCTGATCAATACCAGCGCCACCGGTTATTACGGCTACGTCGACGATGGGCTCAAGAGCGAAAAGTCCCCCCCCGGCCGGGATTTCCTGGCCGAAGTCTGCCAGACTTGGGAACGGGAGGCGATGGCCGCCCAAAATCTGGGGCACCGGGTGGTTATCACCCGTTTAGGCGTGGTCCTGGGTGGGGATGGCGGCGCTCTGGGCAAGATGCTGCCGGCCTTCCGGCTGGGCCTGGGTGGAAGGCTGGGCAGTGGAGAGCAGGGCTTTCCCTGGATCCATCTCGCTGACCTGCTGGAGATCTACTCCTTTCTCATCGAGCGGCCGGACATCTCCGGGCCGGTCAACTGTACCGCCCCCCAACCGGTGAACAATGCCGAATTCACCCGGGCCTTGGGCCGGGCCCTGCACCGCCCCGCCCTGCTACCGGTACCCGGTTTTCTGCTCCATCTGCTGCTGGGGGAGATGAGCTCCATGCTGTTGCGAGGCTGCCGGGTTAAACCGGAAATCCTTGAAGCGCAAGGGTTCTCTTTCCGCTTTCCCCGCATCGATCAGGCCCTGGATGACCTGGTCGGCTGATTCTCCTCCATCCCCGCAAGCCAAAATGGCCAATAGAAGAATAAACCGAAACCTGCTGCCAACCATTGCCCTGCTGCCCTGGCTGCTTCTAACGGCCCCACCCACACCCCTGGCGGCCACCCCCGGCGACCCTCTCCCCGCTGCAGGGCAAACCGAAGAGCAAGTGCTGTTCTCCCACGCCACCACCCAATCCTACGACCGGCAAAGCTGGAGCGTGATCGGCTCCCAACGGGAGCATCGGGTTAAGGGGAGGGAGTCACTGCTTGAGATCGCCCGCGACTACGGACTCGGCTACCGGGAGATCGCCATGGCCAATCCGAAACTGGATCCCCTCCTGCCGGGAGATGGTGCCAAAGTAGTGATCCCCGCCGCCCGGGTGCTGCCTGAGGCCCCCTTTGAGCACGGCATCCTGATCAACCTGGCGGAAAAAAGACTCTACTATTTTTTTCAGGAGCAGGCAGAGAACCTGGTGATCACCTTTCCGGTGGGAATCGGAGCCACCGATGGCGAAACGCCACCGGGGGATTTCACCATTACCACCAAGCTGACCGAACCCAACTGGACGGTCCCGGAATCGATCTGGCAAAAACGTCCCTATCCGCAGCGGGTTATCCCGCCGGGACCCGACAACCCCATGGGCAGCCACGCCCTGCAACTCTCCCAGAGCAGTTACTTTATCCACGGCACCAACCGGCCCTGGTCCATCGGGCGCCGGGCCACCCATGGCTGCATCAGGCTCTACCCCGAGGATATCCCCCTGCTCTTTCGGCTCACCCCCCCGCAGACCCCGGTCCGTATCGTGCGGCAATCCCTCAAGGTTGGGGTCCGCATGGCCGAGGTCTATGTCGAAGTCCATCCCGACAACAGCATGAGCAACAGTGATTACCTGCTCGTGGCCCAGGAGCTCCTCCAGCAGAAAGATCTCGTGGAGAGAGTCGACCTGGGGCTGCTACTTAAGGCGGTCAGGGAAAAAAAGGGAGTGCCGGTGAGGATAGATCGGGAGCAAGGGGAACTGCGGGCCGGGGGAGATGATCGCGCCCCTGTGGGCAACAAAATGTAGGGGCGCGACCATCAAGGGAGGCTTATTTTTTCTGCTGCAACTCCAAAGCCTTCTTGGATTTATCAAGGGCCTCTTCCGCCCGGGTCGCCGCAGCTTCCGCCCGGGCCGCCGCCCGATCCGCGCTGACCTTGGCATCCTGAGCCGAACTCTCTTGGGCATCCACGGTGATTTCCAGGCTATTCATCCGGTTTTCCAGGGCGTCCAGACGCTTCTCTATGGCGCTGGTCCTGGACTCCAAAGGAGCGATCCGGTCATCAACATACTGGGTGGTTGCACAACCAGACAGGGCAAACAGGGACAATCCCGCAAACAGCAGAACCGTTTTCTTCATCTCCAACCTCCTGAAAATTAATTTTTTTCAGCCCGCGAAGCGACCACCGGGCTGAGGACCAACACCCGAAAATAACGATAAACGAATCATCGCACGAAAAAAGATGGAACGCAAACAGATTCCGCCGCGAAACCGGAAAAAATTCCTCAAGTCACAACTTGCTTGAAGAATAAGCTGGTTATCCTGTATGTTCCGGCCACAACATCAACCATTAAAAACCCAGGGAGTTGACAAAATGAAGAAGATTGCGGTTCTGCCCGGTGACGG
>DSDS01000088.1 GCA_011048585.1 Desulfurivibrio alkaliphilus
GGATGGATAGGCTGGTTATGCTGCTGGCCACCGGCTTCGGCCTGGGCCGGCTGCCCAAAGCCCCCGGCACCTGGGGCACCCTGCCCGCCTTCCCTATCCAGCTCCTGTTGCTGACTCTGGCACCGCTTACCTACACCCTGGCCCTGGTCGCCATCTTTATCTTGGCGGTGGTGGTGGCAGGGATGGCGGAAAAGATCCTCGACCGGCCCGACCCCGGCATGGTGGTGATCGACGAGATCATCGGCATGCTGATCGCCCTGATCGCCGTGCCGGCCACCCCCCTGGCCTGGCTGGGGGCCTTTCTGCTCTTCCGCTTCTTCGATATCCTCAAGCCCTGGCCGATCCGCCTGATCGACAGCCGCTGCCACGGCGGCCTGGGCATCGTCCTGGACGATGTGCTGGCCGGAATTTACGCCCTGGCCTGCATCCACCTCCTGCTTTATCTCCTGTAGTCTTCAGGCTCCACCGAACCCGCCACCCTTCATGAGGAGGAAATCTTTTCGACGAACTTCCCGGCCACCCAGCCCCGGACTTTTACCTCCACCTGGTACCAGCCCTTTTGCTCATCGAGAATCTGCAGCTCGGTGTTGCGGGAGAGGGGCTGAACGATGGTGGGGCTGTTGACTGAAGGACCCGAGCGGACGTTGAGGGCCTGGGCCCGGACGACCCCGGAGATCCGGGTCTCACCGCCGCTCTCCTGCTCATCTTTTCTATTGTCATGCAGGAGGCGGTCCCGGAGTTTGTCCAGAGGGAAGGCCGGACCGGGATCGATCTTGCGCCCCGGGGAGATCTCCTCGTGGCCAAGGATGTGGCAGATCTGATAGCGGTTTTTTAAGGCCTGGCAAAGGTTCAACACCGTTTCAATCTGTTCCTGGGTGAACCGCTCCCAATAGGATGGCTCCTCCTCGTTGCGATGCACGGCCCTGACCACCTCCTCCTCCGGGTAGCTCCGGCCGAACCAGGAGCGATAGAGCGAGCCGCTCTTCTCCAGTTTGCCGGCATTGACCACCTCAATCCCGAGGGAGTAACTGTTCAGCCCGTTGCGGTCCAGGTAGGCGCTGATGCCGGCATGCCAGGCGATCCGATCAAACGGCACCAGCTGCACCAACCGGCCATCTTTGTCGACCAGCACATGGGCCGAGGCGCTGACCTTGGGGTCCTTGAAAGTGTTGAGGGCCGATGCCAGGCTGCCGCCCCCGGTATAATGGATTACGACGGTGTCCGGGAGGCCGGGGGCGAATTTGCCACCGCTCTTATCAACCCAGTCATTGTCGGCAAATTCGGTAGTAAGCCTGTGGTCCACGATTTTCATAACGCCACCCATTCCAAGGTTTAATCAATGCGACGGCCTATGACTCCGCCCCCCCTTTTTTGCCCCGGAGCCCGGTGCCCCATCCGTCTTAATATCCAGCAGCTCCCTGACGGCCCGGGCCAGGTCGGTCATTTCCAAGGGCTTCTGCAGATAGAGATCGATCCCTTGGGCCACCGCCTCGGCCTTGCTGGTTATTTCGCTATGGCCGCTGCATAAGATAACGGGGGTTTGCGGGCGCAGGGCTTTGACCTCGGCGGCCAGCTGCAGGCCGTTCATGACCGGCATGGTCAGATCGGTGACCACCAGGTCGTAGCGATCCGGCTCGGCCTGGAGGCTCTTGACCGCCTCGGCCCCATTGTAGCAGACGGTTACCCGATAGCCGTAAAAGGTAAGAATCTCCCGGGCCAACTCGCTGATATTCTCCTCATCATCAACAAAGAGAACATGCTCGCTGCCACCCCGCACCGGCTCCGAAATCTCTTGGGCGGGAAGCGGATCGGGTTCACAATCGGCAATGGGCAGATAGACATGAAAGATGGTTCCCTGACCCGGTTCGCTGTACACCTTTATGATCCCGTGGTGGCTGTTGACAATACCGTGGACCACGGCCAGACCCAGACCGGTTCCCTTGCCGATCTCCTTGGTGGTGAAATAGGGTTCAAAGATTTTAGCCACCGTCTCCCGATCCATGCCGCAACCGGTGTCGCTGACCTCCAGCCGCAGGTAGCGGCCCGGGGGCAGCATGGCCAGTTCCGGCCTTCTCTCGCCCGCTTCAATCACGATCTCCCGCAGGGTGACTCCCAATACCCCGCCGCCCTCCAGCATGGAGTGGTAGGCGTTGGTGACCAGATTCATGACAATCTGATGGATTTGCGAGGGGTCCCCGATAATGCTGGCGGCGCTGTCCAGGGATTGCCGCAGTTCGATGGAGACGGGAATGGAGGAGCGCAGCAGCTTTAATGCCTCTTTAATGATCGGGGCAACCTGAATCGACTTTTTAGCGTGTTCGGTTTGCCGGCTGAAGGTGAGGATCTGGTTGACCAGGTCGGTGGCCCGTTTGATGGCGGCCCTGACCTGGACGGCATTTTGAGCGATCCGCTCGTCACGGCCGACCTCGAGCAGGATCAGTTGGACATAACCGCCGATGGCCGTCAAAATATTGTTGAAGTCATGGGCAATCCCGCCGGCCAGGTTGCCGATGGCCTCCATCTTCTGGGCCTGGCGCAACTGACGCTCCAGGGCAAGCTTCTCGGTGATATCCTTGGCGATATGGACAATTTGGGTAAATTCACCCCTCTCGTCGGCCACCGGCGAGGTGGTGGTCAGAAAGGTTTTACCCAGTTTGAGATGGTGGATCTCCGCCGAGTTCACCCGGCATTGCTCCACGGTATCGACCCCCGGACAGCCCTCACAGGCGGCGGGCAGGTCGGCAAACACCCGGTAACAGTGCTGGCCGATAAGGCTGCCGGGCTCGACCCCCAGGACTCGATAAGCGGCCTTGTTGGCCCGGACAATCCGGAGATTGCCGTCCATGATGGTAACGATATCGCCAATGGCATCAAAGGTACGCTCCCAGGCGGAGTGGGAGCTGACCAGCTTACCGATCAGCTTGCCGAAACTGAGATGGAGAGCCGTCAGGGTAAGAACCAGTAGGATGGCGGCAAAAAGCAGGGAGCGGACGACAAAGGCCCGCTTGGCGGCCAAGGCGCCGGTGATCTCCTGAATGACCACAAAACCGCCCAGCAGCTCACCTTTAAAATCGGAAAAAAACGGAAAGGTATGGAGCAGATAGGAGTTGCCGTCAAGGCTGAAGCGCTGCTCTCGCAGAGAGAGATCGAGGTTCCCGGGCAGTTGCCGAAAAAGGTGATCACCATGGGTCAGCAGGAGATGTTGGCCCAGAACGATGTTCTCCTCGTCGGCAATTACCCCCTGCCAGTGGTCGGTCAGAAAATAGGTGGCGAGCGGTGACCCCAACTGCTTCTGGAGGGATTCAAGTACGGTATCGACCCGGATTCCCAACTCAACCGCCCCAGCGTAGGAACCCTGGTGGAAAACCGGCTGGATGACCCGATAAAAGACGCCATAGATCCCGGTCTCGTAGCAGTTGGTCGCTTTTTGCTCCCGGTGAACATGCTGGATGGCCGGCCGGATCTGGCGAAGATCATCGCCAAACTTTTCCGGGGTGTGCATCCGGAGAAAGGAGTGGCCATCCGGCAGGTGGTAATGCATGACATACAGACTGAGGTTCTCGCGCAGCAGGGCCTGATAAAAGGGGAGGGTCAACCGGTAGAGACCCTGGCGGTCCCGGTTATACAGGGCCTCGCCAATTCCCGGGTTGAGCAGCAGGAGGCTGTGCAGGCGATTCTGGCAGGGGGTGAAATAATAGTGATCAACATTGCTGATGGTTATCGCGATCGACTCCTGTTGCTCGTGAATAACCCCCTCGATGGTCCGGTTGTGGAGCAGAATCCCCTGATAGAAAAAAGCCGCCGCCAAGGTGGTCACGACAACGGCAACCAGGATAGTGGCCTTCTCCTTTTCATCTTTGGGCAGCAGATCCGTGATACGCATCTATCCAATAGCCGAGGCCCGACAGGCAACCGCCTGCCGCCCCACTCTCCCTGAATTTATGGGCCAGTCACGCCTTTACACCCTCCGACCGAACGACCAGGGGCATTATACGAAAAAAAAACGGTTACACACCAAGAAAAAATGTAATTCCCTTAGGCTTTGGCTTTTTCAGTAAGGACTGCTATCATACGCAACCAGCTTTATGGCAGCACCGTTTTTTCAACCAAGCAGGGAATAGAACCATGGCCA
>DSDS01000135.1 GCA_011048585.1 Desulfurivibrio alkaliphilus
AAAACCAGACCAAAGGGCCGGATATCCAGGGGACGGGAAAGGATATCGGAAGACATATCGCAGACCAGCATATTGTGCGCATCGGGAAAGCTCTGGAATTGCGTGCCGTAAATGGTATTATTGGACACAAAATAGAGGTACTCCGCCCGGGGATCGACCTGATAATCGCCATTGGCCGGAACATGGTCGTAGGTGGACTCCTTGCTGGAGTAGGGCACTTCGATCTCGCCAAACAGCCTGGCTTCCTTGATCGCCTTGGCCGCCCAGACCCCGGTGTCGAGGTAACTGGCCTTTTGCCCTGGCGCCAGCAGGTTCATCGGCACCATGGCAAACTGAGTGGAAGCTCCTCCCTGCAGGAAGAGGACCTTGTAATTATCGGGAATATCCAGCAACTCCCGGAGCAAACTGTCAGCTTCATCGACAATGGCCATAAAGGGTTTGGAGCGATGGCTCATCTCGATCAGGCCGATGCCGCTCTCCTGATAATTTACGATATCACGGGCGGCCTGCCGCAAAACCTCGGGCGGCAGGGTGGCCGGCCCTGGACTGAAATTAAAGATACGCTCCGGCATAAACTGTTCTCCTTTTCTGGGCAATGTCGTGGGTCGCAAGAATCGTGCGCGTTTAAATCATGAAAAGTTCTCATATCTACCGGAAAAAAGAGGCCGGAACAACCGATTTCTGTCTGGTTGGGCCCACGGCGGTAGGAAAAACCGCACTGGCCCTGGAGCTGGCCCGGCGCTTTGACGCGGAAATTATCAGCGTCGATTCCATGCAGGTTTACCGCTACCTGGATATCGGCACCGCCAAGGCCACCATTGCTGAACGGCGGCAGGTTCCTCACCACCTGATTGACATCATCGATCCCGACCAGGATTACAATCTGGCTCGGTTTCTGGCCGATGCGGCGGCGGCCCGCCGGGAGATCAAGGCCCGGGGCAAGGGGGTGCTGTTTACCGGCGGCACCGGGCTCTACCTCAAGGGCCTGCTGGATGGCATCTTCGAATTTAACTGTGAAGACAAGCTGTTAAGAACAGAACTTAATGCTTGGCTGGAGCGGGAGGGGGCAGGGGCCCTGCACGCCGAGCTGGCCCGGGTCGATCCCCAGTCAGCCGGCCGGATCCATCCCCACGACCATCAGCGCCTGCTGCGGGCCCTGGAGATCTATCTAACCGGGGGGGTGCCCTGGTCGGAACTGCTGCGCCGGAGCCGGCAAACCGCCCTGCTGAATCCCGGGGTGCCGCTGATCGGGCTTGCCCGACCCCGGGATATTTTGTATGAACGAATCAACCACCGGGTGAAGATCATGCTTGACCAGGGGCTGGCCGCCGAGGTCCGGGAGCTGCTGGACCGGGGTTACGGCCCTGAATTGCCGGCCATGCAGGCGATCGGTTATCGTCACATGGTGCAATACCTGCAGGGCGACTGGAGCCTCAAGCAGGCCGAAGAACTGCTGGCCCGGGATACTCGGCGCTACGCCAAGCGCCAGCTGACCTGGTTCAACGGGATGGAGCGGATCAAGTGGTTCTCCCCCGAAAATCCCGATGGAATATGCCGCTGGCTGGAGCAACATAGCCCATGAATATTCCCAATCTGATTACCGTAATGCGCATCCTGCTGGTACCGGTAATGGCGATCTTCCTGCTGGAGGAGCAATACGGCTACGCCCTGCTGATCTTTATCATCGCCGGGATCAGCGACGGCCTGGACGGTTTTCTGGCCCGGCTGCTCAAGCAGAAGACCCGGCTGGGCGCCATTCTCGACCCCCTGGCCGACAAGGCCCTGCTGGTCACCTCCTACGTCATCCTGGCGGTGGTCGGGGTTATTCCCCAATGGATGACGGTGCTGGTGGTCAGCCGCGACCTGATTATCCTGTCCGGGTTCAGCATCCTGGTGTTGAACAACAGCAAGCTGCAGATCGCGCCAACCTACACCAGCAAACTGACCACCGTCTTCCAACTGATCACCGTGGTCTATTTTTTGGGACTCGACTATCTGCTCTCCCTGCTTTTCCTGCGGGATTACCTGTTGATCGCCACCGCCTCCCTTACCTTGCTCTCCTGCGGCCAATACCTGCTGATCGGCTTTCGAGAATTAGGTAAAAATCAACAAAACAGCCAGATAAGTTAAAAAGCTCATGTTTGACACCCCCTTGGATCCGCCGGCTCTGGAGCCCGGTCGCTGCCGCCTCCTGGCCCAACGCCTCGGTTTACCCCAAGCCCTGGTGGCGGTGCTGTGGCGGCGGGGGGTACAGGACGAGGCGGGGATCTCCGCCTTTCTCTACCCCAACCTGCAAGAACTGCCGGACCCGGATCTGATGCGGGGGATGCGGGAGGCCAGCACCATCATGGCCACCGCGGTGGAGGAGGGCAGGCCCATCGTGATCTATGCCGACTACGATGCCGACGGCGTGACGGCCGGGGCCTTGCTGTACCTTTTTTTGCGGCGCCTGGGTCACCGCAACCTCCACTACCTTTTGCCCCATCGGATTACCGATGGCTACGGAGTCCACGCCCACCTGCTGGGGGCGATGACCCAAAAATTGGCCATCGCTTCTTGCAATCCTTTGCTGATCACGGTGGATTGCGGCATCAGCGACCACCGGGCGGTGACCGCCGCCAAAGAGTTGGGCTATACGGTGATCATCACCGACCACCACCGCCCCCCCGCCATCTTGCCACCGGCCGCCGCCATCCTCAACCCCCATCAGGAGGGATGCCCTTTTCCCCATAAGGAACTGGCCGGAGTAGGGGTGGCCTTCTACCTGCTGATGGGGCTGCGCCGGCGCCTGGTCCAGGCCGGGCGGCCGGCGGAAAAACTACCCAATCTCAAAGGGTATCTCGACCTGGTGGCCCTGGGCACCGTAGCGGACATGGTCAGTGTGCGGGGGATAAACCGGATCCTGGTAAAAGCCGGCTTGGCCGTCCTGGGAAGCGGGGCCCGGCCGGGACTGGCAGCCCTGAGTGCGGTGGCCGGCATTGGCGGCCAGCCGCTCTCAACTGCCGATATCTCCTTTCAATTGGCCCCCAGGATCAACGCCGCCGGACGAATCGCCACCCCGGAAACCGCCTTTCGCCTGTTGATCAGCGAAAGCCCCGCCGAGGCCGCCGATCTGGCCGCCGAACTGGAAGAGATGAACCGGCAGCGGCGGGAGCTTAGCGAGCGAATCTCCGCAGAGGTTAAAGAAAAAATTACGCTCAAACAATCAGATAATAAAAATATCTTAATTCATTCCTCACCGGAATGGCATCCGGGGGTACTGGGGATCGCCGCCACCCGGTTGAGCCGGGAATTTCAGCGACCTACCATTCTGTTCAACCTGGGGGAGGGAGTAGCCCGGGGCTCGGGGCGGTCGGTGGCCGGTCTGGACCTGCTGGCGGCGGTGACCACCTGCCAAGAGTGGCTCACCGGCTACGGCGGCCATGCCGCGGCCCTGGGACTCTCCCTGGATCAGGGTCACTTGGCCGCCTTCAGCAGGCAATTGGACCAGGAAGTCGGGAGACTGATGGCGGAAATTCCTCAGCCACCGCCGGCTGAGCCGGACTGGTTTTTCCCCGACGGCCGGCTTGATCCCCGGCTGCTGGAAGTCTATCCCTTGCTCGAACCGTTTGGACCAGGGAACCCGGAACCGCTGTTTGGAGTGCAGGGCAAACTGGAGCGACCCGGGATCGTGGGGGGCAACCATCTCCGTTTCCGCTGGCGGCAACCGGGCTTGAGTTGCAGCGGGATCGCCTTCGACCATGGCGCCGATCTTTTGCCGTTAAGCCACCAAACCATGAATCTGACCTTTGCTTTTCAGCGCAACAATTACCAGGGCCGCAGCAACTGGCAAATGCGCGTTTTCGGAATCACCCCGACGGGAAATTAAATTTTTGCAACACTTAACCCTTTGGCATCTTTAAATTTGTTTTAATTATACATAATATACATTATGCGACATTATAAAATAAACGGAAAATTGATGGGAACCGGAGCTGCCACCGAGGGCCGGCAGTTCGCCTTGGGCGACGACGCCAAGGAGCCGGTTAAGGGGCATGCAATCCCCACCGAATTCTGTTAT
>DSDS01000198.1 GCA_011048585.1 Desulfurivibrio alkaliphilus
GGGGCAATTTATGCCTTCCCATTAATCAGTTTTGTGGATAATAAGGGTTGTCATGGCCAAGGCACTGTACCCAGAGACATGGTGGACCCTTTTCGATGAACCCTTCGTCATCCGAGATATTTGTCGCCCGGCAGCCGATCTTTAAGAGAAACAAGGAGGTGTTTGCCTATGAACTGCTTTTTCGCAGCAGTCTGGCCAACTTTTTCGATCCGAGTCAGGTGGGGGGCGAACAGGCTACTTCCAAGGTAATCACCAGCAGTTTTTTGCTCATCGGTCTCCCCCGGTTGGCCGGGGGGAAAAAGGTTTTTGTCAACTTCACCGAGGATCTGCTGCTCCGGGGCTTTCCCACCCTTTTCCCCCGGCACGAGATCGTGGTGGAGATCCTGGAGGATGTCCGGGTCTCCCGCCAGGTGCTGGCGGCCTGTGAGGCCCTGGTGCGGCGGGGTTATGTCATGGCCTTGGACGACTTCCTTTTCGGCAAAAACCTGCTGCCCCTGGTCGGCCTGGCCCGCATCATCAAATTTGATATTCGGCAGCTGAGCCGGGAGGGGCTGGCCCGCCAGGTTGCCACCGTCCTACGCCACAACCCCAAGCTCAAGCTGCTGGCCGAAAAGATCGAAACCGACGGGGAGTTCGAGTACTGTAAAAAGCTGGGTTTCAGTCTGTTTCAGGGTTATTTTTTTAGTCGGCCGAAGATTGTTTCCGGGCGGGATATCTCAGGCTCCAAGCTTCATTATCTGCAGATTCTGCGGCTTATCCAGGACGAAAATTACAACTTTGAGCAACTGGCGACAATCATCACCCGTGACGCCTCCTTGGCTTACAAATTATTGAAGTATGTCAATTCGGCCTACTTTGCCCGGGCCCAGGAGATCAGCGCGATCAAGGGGGCGGTGATCATGCTGGGGGAGAACAATCTCCGCCAGTGGCTATCCTTGATGATGCTCTCCTACATTGCCGATGACAAGCCCACGGAATTGCTGCGCCAGACCATTATCCGGGGCAGCTTCTGCGAGCAGATAGCCGGTCTGATCTCCCCCCAACCCGCCGATTCCGGCCCGTTCCATACCGCCGGCATGTTTTCTTTGCTGCCCGCCATGCTGGACAAAAACATGGCGGATATTCTGGCGGAGATCTCCCTGGCGGCGGAGGTGGTGGAAGCGCTGCTTGACCGGGGGGATGGGATGGTCACCCTGGCCTTGCGTCTGGTGATCGCTTACGAGAAGGGGGAGTGGCAAATGGCGGAGGAGATCTCCCGGATGTTGCGGATCGACTTTGCCGCCCTGCCCCCCCTCTTTGCGCGTTCCCTTGATCATCTGGAAGCTTTTGACGTCTCCGCCTGAACCAACGACCGCTCTCGGGAGGTTATTTATTGAGGTGGTGGGGCGGAGCGAAAAAAGGAGAAGGGGAAGCGAGCCGTGTGAGCCGGCCCGTTTCCCCTTTGTGAAGGGTCTTTTTTTGTTTCCCGGTGGAGCTTGTTCGCCGGGGAATTATTCCGGGTTGTAAAGCATGGGGTAAACGTAGATGGCGCTTTCCGAGGAGGGGCGGATGCCCAGGCCGTCGCTTTTGGGGACCACCCCGACAAAAAGTTCCGTTCCCTCATCACCCGGGCCGACTTGAATGTCGGCGACATATCCCTCAATCCGCCGGGTTCGCCAGATTTCGTTCATCCCATGACCGTCCCAGCTTAGAGCATGCACCTCGCCGGCGGAGTAGGAGCGAAGCCGCCCCAATGAAAGGGGCAGGGCTGAAATGTTGCGGTTGATCACGATATCGGGCAACCCGTCGCGGGTGACATCGTGGCTGACGATCCTGCCCGGTACGAAAAGGTGGACCGGCTTGTGGGCTACCTCCGGATCGTGGCCGGAGCTGTCGAAACCGCCGAGAAAACGGGTGGTGCCGCCATACTGCTCCTCGCTGATCCACAAACGGGCGCCGCCGGCGCTCAGAACCTCCATCCGGTTGTTCTGAGTGATGGCCACAATTTCGTCGATTCCGTCGTCGTCGAGATCGACATAGATAAAATCGAACAGGTTGAGCCGGCCGGGAGTCGCCAGCTGGCTTCCCTGCTCCACCGAGCCGTCGGCGAGCAATTCCAGCCGGAAAAGGCCGGGCCGGACGATATCGCCGCCCGCCGCCGCCCGCTGGCCCACCAGAACGGCGCCCTCCATGGGTAGGGACATGGCCCGGATATACCAGGGAATATTGGTATGAGTCGGCACAAATTCGTTGCCATTCCACGCCACGATCAACGAACTGGGGCTGCGTTCGTCGGAGGCACTGATCACGATTTCAGCCCGGCCATCGCCGTTGAGGTCGGCCAGGGAGATGTAGTGGATGGGATAACGGTTGAGGGTTGAGACCTGCCCGACCCGCACAAACCGCCCCTGGAGGCGGCGGTAGATCTCCACCCGGTTGCTGCCGGCCAGGACGAACTCGGTGGCGCCGTCGCCGGTCAGGTCGCCGGCATCCATGGCCCGAAGCCCCAGGGGAATATCGTGGCTCTTGCTGAGCCCCTGCAGCCGGGAAACTTCCCCGGCTCGGATAAAGGGGGAGCCCTCGCTGGCTCTGCCCGGCAGCTGGCGGGCGGGGTGGGGCGAGATGTAGGCGGGTTGGCCCTGGTCGGGCAAGGGGGCAGGTAGTGGCGCCGGGGCGGCAGGCGGCTCCTCGCCGGCCAAGGCTGCCCGGATCTCGCTGGCCAGCCGGTCCACCGCCGCTATCACCTCTCCCTCGGTGGGAGCGATGGCGGAAAAATAGCGGGGCGGATCAGCGCTTCCCACCTCATGGAGGACGGTATCCAGGCTGACGCTGCCGCCCAAGGCGGTGAGGGAGCCGGTAAGGAGATAGTTTGCCCCCAGCTTTTCCCCCAGGAGTCTGAACTCGGCTGGTCGCTGGGGTTTGTCGCCGGCCAGGGCCTGTTCAACTTCGGATCGATCCAGCAGTTGGGCCCGCCCCCCCATCGCCAGGCGCGAGCCCAGCATGGTGCGCACCCCGTTTACCAGGTACGCCAGATCCTGCGGAGCCTGCAACTCAATGGGCAGAACCGCCACCTTGGGGGGCGGTTCCGAGCCGGCTCCGGCCGGGGGGGAGAACAGCAGCAACAGGGAAAACAGAACCAGCAGGGTGGTGGTTCGTGTCATTTAACAAACTCCTTGCTGCCCGCCACCAGGGGTTCAACCACGGTGGGGTCGGCCAGGGTGGAGATATCGCCGAAATCGGTTTCCTCAGTCTGGCCGGCGGAGATCTTGCGCAGGATGCGGCGCATGATCTTGCCACTTCGGGTTTTGGGCAGGGCGTCGGAAAACTGAATAAATTCGGGCGTGGCAATGGGGCCGATCACCTTGCGGACATGGGCGCGCAAAGCGGCCCGCAACTCGTCGCTGGGCTCAACGCCGGCTCGCAAAGAAACGTAGGCGTAGATGGTCTGGCCCTTGATCTCGTGGGGGGCGCCGACCACCGCCGCTTCAGCCACCTCGGGAGCGGCCACCAGGGCCGACTCGATCTCGGCGGTGCCCAGGCGATGGCCGGAAACGTTGATTACGTCATCCAGCCGGCCCATGACCCAAAAATAGCCATCATCGTCTTTGCGGGCTCCATCCTCGGGATCGTAGATTCCCGGGTAGCGGGAAAAGTAGGTCTTCTTGTAGCGGGCCGGATCGCCGAAGACCCCGCGCAGCATGCCGGGCCAGGGCTTGCGGATCACCAGATGGCCACCCTCGTTGGGGCCGGCCTCGCTGCCATCCTCCCGCAGCACGGTGGCATCCACCCCGGGTAGGGGGAAGGTGGCCGAACCGGGTTTGAGGGGAGTGGCAAAGGGCATGGCCGAAATCATGATCCCGCCGGTTTCGGTTTGCCACCAGGTGTCCACCACCGGCAGCTTGCCGCCGCCGATATTCTCATGGTACCAGATCCAGGCCTCGGGGTTGATGGGCTCGCCCAC
>DSDS01000167.1 GCA_011048585.1 Desulfurivibrio alkaliphilus
CCGCAAATCTCCGCCCAGGGTGTTGTCGAGCAGCCGCAGGCGGCCGCTGCTGTCCAGCACCGCGGTGACATCGCCGGGATTGACGCTGTAGAGGTTGCCCATGAAGGCCAGCAGGTCGGCAACGGTGGTGCCGTCAACCCCCTCGGTAAAGGTCGCCCCCACCGGGTTATTGCCGGTATCAACCCCCGCGAACACGATCGCGCCGCCGGCTCCCAGTCCCGTCCACACCGGAGGGTCGCCGCCGTCATAGCTGCCCACGGCGGTCAGGGCGGCGGTAACGGAGGTGATGGGAGTGCCATCCACGTTCACCAGGGGAGCGGCGCTGAGGGCGGTGACATTCTCCACCCGGTCTCCGCCGCCAAAGGGGTCCGCCTCATTGGCCGAAAAAACATCGAAGCTGGTGATGGTTAGACCGGAATAGCCGGGGGAGTTGTCGGTGATCCGGATCCGGCCGTAGGCGTCGATGGTGGCGGTGGCCCCGAACTGATTACCCAGGTTCTCCAGGAATATCCCCACCCGCTCGTTGCCGCTGACGGCATAGGTGTACTCCCGGTAGTAGCCGCCATGGTCAAACCCGGCCACGGTTATCCGGTCGCCACCGGTCATCCGGTTGCCGTTGACATCGTAAACATCCTGCCAGAGGGTCTCCCTGGTGATGTGGTTGGTGGCGTTGGCGTCGGAATAGGCCCCGTTGTTGGTCACCAGAATCTGGGCCAGGTTGGTGGTCTGGCCGGAGTAGCGGGCGCCGAAGTTAAGGTCGATCATCTGGTTTTCGGCCGCCCCGGTGAAGTTGGCCCCGAAACTGTAGTAGTTGTCGGTGGGGTCCAGGGTGATCCGATTGGTGTTCTGGGCCGGATCGACCTTGCCGTCCGGCGGCACATTCCAGGCGTTGATTCCGGTGATGGCCCCGGAGGTGTTGAAATCGATAATTCCGTACATCAGGGCCCCCGCCCCCTTGTGCTGTTCATAGTTGTAGCGCTCGTTGGGGGCGTATATCACCTGCTCCCGCTCATCCAGGGTCCGTAGATCCGAGGCGGGGTCGCAGGTGACCAGAAACTCATACTGATTGTCCTGGGTGGTGCGGTCGAAATAGATGGTCACATCATGGGCCGCTCCCTTGGAGTCGTAAACCTTGATGGCGGTGGTGTACTCGAAATTGGCCGCGTCGATGGGCGAGGTGGGATTGGCCGCCGCCATGTTGGTGCCGTTCCAGGCGTCAAACAGCCGCTGCTCCGTGGTTTCAGGGGGAGTTCGGGAATCGACGTTGACAATCAGATCGATCCTTTCGGTGGCCACCGGCGGGGTGGCCCGGCCCAGGTTGATATCGCCGATGGTTCCCTGGATCTGGCCGGTAACCGCGTCGACGCTCCAACCCTGGACAAAATGCCCGGCCGGGCTGGTGAGATACCCCTGGGTGTTGAACCGGAACTCGCCGGCCCGGGTATACATGTCGGCCTCGGCGCTGTCGGAGGCCCGCAGCATGAAGAAGCCCTCACCGCCGATGGCCAGGTCGGTGGGGGTGGAGGTGGACTCAAAAGAGCCCTGGGCAAAGAGGCCGTCCACCGTGGTCAGGGTGACGCCGCGGCCGACCTGGGCGCTGCCGGCGGCGGTGGCCACCGACTGGGAAAGCACATCCTGGAAGGTTGAGCGGCTGGACTTGAAAGCGATGGTGTTGACGTTGGCCACGTTGTCACCAAGCACGCTCATCCCGTTTCCCATGGTGCTGAGACCGCTGATCCCGGCGTAAAGTGAACTCGACAGACTCATGGTAATTCCTCCCGTTTAATGGCACTACCCACTTTAATTTTCAGTTATCCCTGGTATTCCTGCTCCGATTCCCCATCCTGCTCCTCGCCACCCGCTACCGGCAACGGCTCATCGCTGGCGGCCTTGGTGGCTGAATCGTAAACCTGAATAATATCGCTTACATATTTAATAGCGTGACCACTGACCGTGATCGCGGCCCGGCCCGATTCAAACTCCAGTCCGGTCACCTTGCCCGAGGCCCTGGTCTCCACCCCGATCTCAGCGCCGTCGGCGGCCAGGGCATCCACCTTATAGATATAGAGGCCGTCGGCAACCAACTGGCCGCTGTTGTCCTTGCCGTCCCAGGCCAGGGTCTGGCGGCCGGCGTCCTGATAGCCCATGTCGTAGGTTCGCACCAGGTGGCCGGCGCTGTTGTAGATGTAAACCATGGTGAAAGCTGAGGCATCTTCCAGGACGTAGCTGGTTTTGGCCACCTCGCCGCCGGTGACCCCGATCTCGTTGCCGAAGGTCTCGATATTCTTGCCGATCAGACTTAAAAGCTGCAGGTTATTTTGTGAAACCTGGTAGTCGAGCAACTTCTCCATGTTGTCGCTCATCTGCATGGTGGCTTCCATGGTCGAAAACTGGGCCAACTGGGAGGCCATCTCGTAGCTGTCCATGGGCTTCATCGGATCCTGGTACTGCAACTGGGTGATGAACAGGGTCATGAAGTCGGCCCGGTCCAGGCTGCTCTTGCCCACCGGTTCGAACTGGTTGGGCGCGTCGGCCATCGGCACTCCCGATCCCAGGCTGGAACTTATTGCGGTCATAACCCTCACCCTCCCCTAAGCAAAAAGATCGACACCCTGCTCACGGCCCGAACCACTCGGGCGTTGATAGAGCACGCTTTCCGGCACTTCGGCCAGATTTTCCCGGCGCACCATGCCGCTGCCCCGCTGATTGCTCCAGGCGGAGGTGAAACGCTGCCAGGCCTCGCCGGATTCATCCCGGCCCTGCCGGTCCACGGAAACCATGCACTCGCCAAGCTGAAAACCGCGGCGCTCCAAGCTCTCCCGGAAGAGATCCATGTGCCGCTCCAGCACCTCCTTGACCTTGCTGTTCTCCATGGCAAAAGAGAGGGAGACCTGGTTGTCCCGGACCAGCATCTCCACCCGCACCTCACCCAGTTCCCGGGGATAGAGGTGCATTACCAGATGATGCTCGTTGCGCTGGAGCCCGGCGGTCACCCCGCTGCTGATCCGATTGAATATCTGCTGCTCCCACTGGGAGCTGAAGCGGGGAGGGCCGGCCGGGGCGCGCAGGGCCTCAGCGCGCGGATTATCAGCACTACCGGCATCGGTGGCCGGCACCGCCTCACCGCCGCGCCCATGCTCCCGCAATTCGCTGAGGAAATGGCGACCGGAAAAAGATTCCCCGTTGAGCTCGGCTTCACCGTCGGCGGCCAGACCGGCCTGGGCCACCGCTTGGGCCACCATCCGGCCGCCCACCAGGGCATCTTTCTCCGGCTCGGCAAACTTTTCCGCAAGCCGCAGCTCCTCCTTAAGCGAGACCACCGGCCCCACCCGTTCAACCTTGACGGCGGCCAGATCGACGCTCTCCAGGAGCTGGCCGTATATCTTCTCCACCGCCCCCTGCACCGCCGGACTCCAGCCCACCCTCTGTTCAGCAAAGTCCGCCCGGGTAAAAATCTCTTTGAGCTGAGCCAGAAACTCGGGTATGTCGGCCTGGGGCCGACCACTCTGCACCTCCGCCAGCCCCCTGGCCAGCAGCTCCCGGAAGCGACCGAGATCCAGCTCCAACGGCAGATTGGGGCGCTGGGGCTGCTCCCAGGGGGCGTGGAGTTCGGGCAGCAGTTCCCGCTGCAAGGCCCGGGAAACCCCCGCCGCGTCCAGCACCACCAGTAACTGCTCGGCATCCCAGCCGGTCAGGCTGAGGTTACCGTCCGGAAGCTCGAAGTCCTGCGGATTCAAATCCTCCAACCCTTGCAGGAAGGCCACCAGATTGAGGGTATTGTCACCGCGCACCGCCTGCTCACCCAGTCGTTCAACCTCCTCCGTTGGCACCCCCAGCCGGGAGAGGAGCAACTGGAGATAAGGCAGATCGGTTTCCGGCACCAAAACCGGAGATTCATGATCCATCTCCAGAAAATGGCGGGATAAACGGGCCAGAAAC
>DSDS01000015.1 GCA_011048585.1 Desulfurivibrio alkaliphilus
AGACCTGCTTGCCCGGGGCGACCGGATCCAGAAAATGGATGTGGGTCGAGGCCAATCCGGCCGGGTGGGGGCCGGCGAAACGCACCGGGGTGATGCCGGTCAGTTCATCCCCCGGCAGATCAATCCCGGCGGCGGCGCACAAAAATATTTTCGGCACCACGGTGTGCAGTACCTGCAGGCCAATCCGGAAATCGGCGGCGGCCTGAGCGATAACCACCGCCGGATCGGCCGCCAAGGGGCGGGTATCCATGGCGGTGACGAAAAGCGAAGAGGGGCGCCGATCGACGGCGGCCACCCTACCGAACGGCCGAGTCCGCAGGGCCGGCCAAAGCCCGGAGTCCAGCAGCACGGATCGGACGGTTTCCGCCGGCAGGCCAAGGTCCCGCCCTTGGGACAGAGCGGGAAAGGAGATCTGTTCATCTCCCTCGACCATGATCACCAGCGACTCGAAACGCCGCCGCTCCCCTCGGTTGATGGCAACCACTTCCCCGGCCAGGGGGGCGGTGAACTTGACCCCGGGATTTTTTTTGTCGGTGAAGAGCAGCTGACCGGCGGCCACCCGCTCCCCCTCCTTAACCGCCATGGAGGGACGCAGACCGACGTAATCATCACCCACCAAGGCCAGATGCCGAACCGCGTTGCCCGGCTCTATCTTTTGGCGAGGCGGGCCGCTGATGGGAAGATCCAACCCCTTTTTGAGTACAAACTGTTCCATAATTAGACAGGGAAACCGGCGGTTTGGCTGACGCTCAACTCCTTGCTCACGAAATAGCCCTCACAACCGGGGAAGGCGGCCAGCAGGTCCGCGGCCTGTTTGGCCCCCAGCGCCAGAGAGGCGGTGGCCAAAGCGTCGGCCAAGGCGGCGGTGGGGGCGGTGACGGTTACCGCCGCCAGCTCCGGCGAGGAAAATCCGGTCCGGGGATCGATGATGTGATGGTGCCTGAAATCGGGGCTGAAGGGCTGATAATAGTCTCCCGAGGTGGCCACCGCCAGGCTGTCGCTACTGATCACCGGCAGGGGCAAGGCTATCTGAGGACGGGGATTCCTGATCCCGATCCGCCAGGGTTTCCGGCCGGGCTTACCCCCCTTGACCAACAGGTCACCGCCCGCCTCGACGTAGATCTGCCGGCAACCATGAGCCGCCAGGGTGGCTGCTCCCTGATCCACGATATGGCCCTTGGCGATCCCGTCCAAGGTAATGGCCATGCCGCTGGCCAGGCTCACCCGGCCGCCCTCCAGCCGGACCCCGCGGAAATCGACCTGCCGGCGGGCGGCGGCAATGGCGGCCCGCCCCTCCTCTCCGGCGATAACCGCCGGTTGATCGGCCAAACGATGGTAAAGTTCCAGCAACGGCAGCATGGTGACGTCAAAGGCACCGGCACTGGCCTCGCTCACCCTGCGCGCCAGCTGGAGCAGGTCCTGGAGATCATCGCCGGCCGCCTCCAGGGTGCCGGTCCGGTTGAGGATCCCGACCTCGCTCTCCCCGCGAAAACGGCTCAACCGGCCCTCCAGTTCAGCCATTCGGGCCAGAGTCGCGGTCACTGCCGCCTCGGCCTGTTCCCGATCCCGGCTATAAACGGTAAGGTTGACCACTGTTCCCAGCATGGCCTGACTGCGCCGCGCCACCCGCATCCCGGCTTCATCACAGCCAAAAAGGGGCACCCCCAGAACTCCGGCGGCCCCGGCCAGGGCGAAGAGCTGTAAAACCTGACGGCGCTTAACTCCTCTCTCTTTCTTGCTGCTGCTAGCCATGATAGATTATCTCCTTAGGGTGGAGTATGACGGCGCAAGCGCGTTTCGTCCACCGATTTTTTCTTTTTGGAAACCGCTTTTTTTGATACCTAATGGGTGATCTTAACCGCTGGTCGGCAGACGATCAAAATGGAGACAAGATGGATTTTGGTGGTGAATTGTGCTCAGGCTAAGCTGTCTGCTCTATTTCGTGTTAACCGGTCTCAGCGGTTATCTGTACGGGCTCTGGCCACATCTCGCTCCCGGGGTAAGCGCCCACGGCCTGATCGGGGTGTTGGGTTTCGGCTATACCGCTTTTCTCCATTTCCTGGTCACACCCCAACGCTATGGCCCCAAGGCATCCCGGCTGCGAAATCTGCTGGCCGTGCTCTCTCTCCTGCTGGTGGCCGGAGCCCTGGCGGGAAGCTCAACCCTGCTCAACGGCGCCGCCCTGGGTTATCTGCTGTCCACCATTTTCCTGGGGTTTGGCGCTGGAGCCACCGCCAACCGCCGTGAAGACCGCTTCCTGCAAACCGCGGCCCTGATCTCAATCCTGAGCTGGCTCTACTTTTTGTATTCTTGGAACTTTTCCTCAGTGTGGCAACTCGAAATTCGTTTTTCCCATATCCTGCTGGCCCTCTCCTTTCCCCTCTCCCTGCTGCTCTTCTCCCGCTATCTCGATCTGCTGCGAGTCTCGACCAGAGAGGCCGGTCTGACCCTGGTCGTCCTGGTAAGCGGAGTGCTGGCGATGTTTACCGGAATGCTGCTTGAATGGCCCCGCCTGGAAACCGCCAGCGCCGGAGTATTGTTGCTGCTGATCGTGGCTTATTTGCTTAAAGCCGCCGTACAGCGCGACATTTTGCTGGTAATCGCCTTTGGCGGCTTGCTGCTCACCGGGGCCAGCGGCATCTGGTATGTTGCGGTTTACGGCCAGGATTACAGTCGAACCCTGCTCTCGGCCCACGCCCATCTTGCCCATTTCGCCTGGGCGGCCTACGGAATTTACCACCTGCTGATGAATCGGGCCGGTTACGGCGCCGGAAGACAGGCCATCTTCTTTACCCCACTGTTGCTGGCCTTGGCCGGACTGATCACCTGGATGCTCCAACCGGTTGACTGGCTGCTGACCGTAAGTCTGCTGCTCTTTCTCACCTCGGGCCTCTGCCTGCCCCTGACCCTGTTGACAAAAACCTCCCGACAAAATTAATTGCCCTTGCCGGTAACTGTGTTAGCATCAAACGAAGTTAAATGATTTTTTTTTTATCGCAAGCCGACCAAGGAGAAAAAAATGCAGATAGGCATGATCGGACTGGGAAGAATGGGAATGAACATGTGCCGCCGCCTGTTGCGGGGCAATCACGTGGTGGTGGCCTACAACCGCACCCCGACCAAGACCGAGGAGCTGGCCCAGGATGGAGCAATTCCCGCCTACAGCCTGCGGGAATTGGTCGCCAAGCTTGAAACCCCGCGGGTGGTCTGGTTAATGCTCCCCGCCGGGGCCACGGTGGATCAACACCTGGAGGAGCTGGCCCAATTGCTCAGCCCCGGCGACCTGGTGATCGAAGGGGGCAACACCTTCTATAAGGACGATCTGCGGCGGGCGGCCCTGATGGAGAGCAAAAAGATTCACTATCTGGATGCCGGAGTCAGCGGGGGGATCTGGGGGCTGCAGGTAGGCTACTGCACCATGATCGGGGGTGAGAGGAGCGACTTCGAGCGGATCGAACCGCTGCTTGCCACCCTCTCCCCCCCCGAGGGTTATCTCTACTGCGGGCCCCATGGCGCCGGCCATTACGTCAAGATGGTCCACAACGGCATCGAGTACGCCATGATGCAGGCCTACGGCGAAGGTTTCGCCCTGCTGGAAGCCTCCCCCTACGGCAAGGGACTCGATTATTCGGCGGTATCCCATCTCTGGAACCAGGGTAGTGTCATTCGCTCCTGGCTGCTGGAGTTGCTGGTGCCGGCCTTTGCCAAAGATCCGCGCCTGACCGAGATTACCGGCCATGTCGATGATTCCGGCGAAGGACGCTGGACCGTTCAGGAGGCGGTGGAACGGGGAGTGGCGGCACCAACCATCGCCATCTCCCTGTTTCAGAGGTTCCAGTCCCGCAACCCCAACGCCTTCGAGAATCGGGTGTTGGCCGCGCTGCGCCGTGAATTTGGCGGCCATGCCGTGGTTGAGGCCCAAAAATA
>DSDS01000050.1 GCA_011048585.1 Desulfurivibrio alkaliphilus
GGCGGGCCGGGCTTATGCCCAGATCTTTGCCTCGGCCGAGCGCCGCCGCCTGCAGGAGAAGGTGCTGCGGGTGGAGCAGGTCAAGTTCGACGTGGGCCGGGGCACCGCCCTGGCCGTGGCCCAGGCCCAGCGCGACCTGCTGGAGAGCCAGTTGGCCGAGGTCGACGCCATCATTGCCCATCGCCTGGCGATCACCGAGCTTTACCGCCTGGACGGCTCCCTGCTCAACCGCCGCGCCATCCTGATCGAAGATTAAAGGGACCCTGGCGGTTGCTCCTGTTTCTTGACAAAAGTCTCCTGCTGTGTTATTAAATGGTTTAGTAAAATACTTTATCACTTAACCATTAGCGCAACGGCGGTCGGAGATGAAAAAGATACGGGAAAAAGCTTATCGCAGCACCATCCAATATTTTTTGGCCCCCCTGGTGCCGCTGGTGATCATCGGGGGCTATTTCTATCCCTACCTGGGCTATCTGGCCCTGGCGATGATGATCACCATGATCGTGCTGACCTTTTTCTGGGGCCGCTGGTACTGTGGTTGGCTTTGCGCCATGGGGGCCTTCCACGAGCGGGTCACCGCCAGGATCAGTCTGGGGCGGGAGATGCCGGAGCTGTTTAAAAAAACCTGGTTCCGCTGGCTCTTCTTCGTGGCCCTGATGGGGCTGATGACCAGCCGTTTAGTGATGTCCGGCGGTGACCCGGCCAAGGTCGGGGCGGTGTTTGTGATGATGTGGACGGTGGCCACCACCATCGCCATCCTCTTCGGCCTCTATTTCAAGCCCCGCTCCTGGTGCAACTTCTGTCCCATGGCCTCCATGCAGGGGGTGTTGGCTCCCAAAACCAATCTGTTGCAGGTCTCGGCGGATTGCAAGGAGTGCGGCCTGTGCAAGAAGGTCTGCCCGATCCAGACCTACCCCGGGGCCTACAAGGAGCAGGGAGCGGTACCCAGCCTGGAGTGCATGCGCTGTGAAAACTGCGTGGTCAACTGCCCCAAAAAGGCCCTCTCGTTGCCGATGCACCGGAAGTAAACGGGCATCCTTATTGGCTGTCGGCGCCAAATTGCAACAGGCGGCGGGTGTAGGGATCGGTCGGGTGGTTGAGCAGCCGGGCCGCCGGTCCCTCTTCCACCAGGCTCCCGGCCCGCATCACCCCGATCCGGTCGGCGATCTTGCGGGCCACTCCCAGATCGTGGGTGATGAACAGCATGGTCAGTCCCCGCTCAATCTGAAGATCAAGCAGCAGTTTCAGCACTTTGGCCTGAACGCCGGGGTCCAGGGCGCTGGTGGGCTCGTCGGCCACCAGCAGCACCGGGTTGCCCGCCAGGGCCCGGGCGATGCAGACCCGCTGCAGGGCCCCCAGGTTGAGTTCATGGGGGTAGCGAGCGAGGAACTCCGGCTCGGTGGTGAGGTGGACCTCCCGCAGGGCCGCCTCCACCCGTTGCCGACGCTGGGTCCGGCTCAGCTCAGGCATTTGCAGTTTAAGCGGTTCGGCCACGATCTCCGCCACCGTCAAGCGATGGCTCACCGCCCGGGCTGGATGCTGCTGGATCAGGCCGACCCGCCGGGCCAGCCCCCGGCGATCTTCCTTGAGCCACCGGGTCAGCTCCCGGCCCTGAAAAGTCCGGCTGCCCCGGTCCGGGGCCAGCAAACCGGCGGCCAGCAGGGCCAAGGTGCTCTTGCCCGATCCCGATTCCCCCACCAGGCAGTAGGTCTCCCCGGCCCGCAGGTTCAGGTCGGTGGGACTCAAGGCCGCCACCTGGCCGTAACTTTTGCAGACTCCCCGCAGTTCCAACTCAACGGCAATCCCCCCCCGCAGGCAGCGGACCCGGTGCTCCCCCGCCGCCTGGAGGCTAATCTCCTCCCGGGCGCAGGCCGCCACCGCCTGGGTGCAACGGGTTTGAAAAAGACAACCTCGGGCCGGGAGATGGCAGTCGGCGTGGGAGGTGGCGCTGCCCACCAGATGGATGTGGTCGTGGGGAGTGGCGCTGCCCGGTTCGCGGTGGCGATGGATCACCCGATAGAGGGCGTCCCCCCGGATGCCGCCCAGATCGCGGTGGGTGTCGCGCCCGGGGTAGGAACGAGCCAGGGCCATGGTGTAAGGATGGCGGGGATCGCTCAGCAGCGAGCGGGCGGGCATGGTCTCCATCACCTGGCCCAGGTAGAGGACCGTCAACTCGTCGGCCAGCTCGTCCACCAGTTGCAGGTCGTGGCTGATCAGCAGCACCCCGGTGCCCCGGTCGGCGCAACGGCGGATCAGGGCCGCGATCTGCCCTTTGCTGACGACATCCAGGGCGGCGGTGGGCTCATCCAGGATCACAAACTCCGGCTCCAGAATAAGGGCCATGGCCAGCAGGACCCGTTGCAGCTCGCCGCCGCTGATCTCGTGGGGAAAACGCCGGGCCAGTTCGGGGTCTAATCCCACCTGTTCCAGGGCCGCCACCACCTGCTCCTCGGTCTCCTTCCAGCTCAAGCCCCGATGGGCCAGCAGCGGTTCGGCCACCTGTTTGCCCAGGCGGTGGACGGGATTGAGGGTGGCCGCGCCGTTTTGCGGCACCAGGGCGACCCGCTGCCAGCGAATGGCGTTGAGTTGCTCTTCGCCGGCCCCCACCAGCTCCAGTTCTCCCAACCGGATGCTGCCGGAAAACTCGGCATTTTCCGGCAGCAGCCCCAGTAGGGCCTTGCCCAGAGAGGTTTTGCCCGAACCCGATTCCCCCACCAGGGCGGTGATCCGGCCGGGGGTTAGTCGCAGGGACACCTCTTCCAGGGCGGTCAGCCGATGGCCGCCGCTTTGATAGGTTACGTTTAAACCATGAACGGTCAGGTTCACTAGACTCCTCTTAAGCGCGGGTCAAAAAATTTCTCCAGACTCACTGCCAGGAAGGTAAAGGCCATCACCAGCAGGGTCAGCAGGAGGATGGGAGGGAGCAGCCAGTGCCACCAGACCTCCAGGTAGTAATAGTTCAGGGCCTGGCGGATCATCATCCCCAGGGATTTGCGGCCGGGATCGAAGAGGCCCAGGAAGCTCAGGGAGGCCTCCATGAAAACCGCCATTCGTACCAGGGCGGCAAAGCTGATCAGGTAGAGGGGGAAAAGCTCCGGCAGCAGGTGGCGGACGATGATGTAGGAACTCCCGGCCCCCATCTGGCGGGCGGCCAGCAGGTGGCCCCGTCCCTGCAGGGTCAGGGCCTGGGCCCGGATAACCTTGGCCCCGGAGGGCCAGGCCAGCAGGGCCAGAATCAGGGCCAGGGCGGCCGGACCCGGTTGAAAAAAGGCGGCCAGCAGAATCAGGATCATCACCGCGGGAACGGCCAGCAGCAGGTCGGCCAGCCGCATCAGCACTCCGTCGGTTATTCCCCGAAACCAGGCGCTGCTCAGGCCGATGGCCGCCGCCAGGGCCAGGCCGAGCAAGCCGGTGATCAGGCCGAAGGCCAGGGTGTTGCCCAGCCCGGTCAGCAGTTCGGCCCAGATATCCATCCCCCCGTCGTTGACCCCCAGCCAGTGGGTCGCTGAAGGCGGAGTCAGGGGGGGAAAGCTCATCTCATGGGGGTCGTGGGCCATCAGCCAGGGGGCGAACAGCAGCAGCAGGGCCAGCATCAGGGCCAGGCCGCCGCCGATCACAAACCAGGGGTCGGTTTTCAGGCGCCGGAACTCAGCGGCCATGATTCACCTCCTTAATTCGCGGGTCCAGGCGGCCGTAAAGCAGGTCCAGGGCCAAGTTGATCCCCAGCACCGCCAGGGCCGAGAAGAGGACGATCCCCTGAATCAGGGGGAGATCGCGCATGGCGATGGCGTTGAAGAGCAGGGTGCCCAGGCCGGGATAGGCAAAGATGGTCTCCACCACCAGGGCCCCGGTGATCATCGAGGCCAGCCGCAAGCCGAAGCGGGTGGCCATGGGCAGCAGCAC
>DSDS01000125.1 GCA_011048585.1 Desulfurivibrio alkaliphilus
CCAAGATCAACGGCATTCTGGTGCAGCTGCCCCTGCCCAAGCATATCGACGAGGCCAAGGTTCTTTACGCCATCGACCCCGACAAGGATGTGGATGGCTTTCACCCGGTCAACGTGGGCAAGATGGTCTTGGGTGAGCAGTGCTTTCTCCCTTGCACCCCCCACGGCATCCTGGAATTGCTCAAGCGCAGCGGGGTGGAAACCAGCGGGGCCGAGGTGGTGGTGGTGGGCCGCAGCAATATCGTCGGCAAGCCGATCGCTAATCTTATGTTGCAGAAACGGGAGGCGGGCAATGCCACCGTCACCCTCTGTCATACCCGCACCAAGGATATCGCCGCCCATACCCGGCGGGCCGACATCATTATCGCCGCCGTCGGGGTGCCCAAGATGATCACCGCCGACATGGTCAAGGATGGCGTGGTGATTATTGATGTCGGGGTCAATCGGATCGGCAAGAGCGAGTCCGGCAAGGCGATTCTGGCTGGAGATGTCGATTTTGAGGCGGTCAAGGAAAAGGCCTCCTTTATCACCCCGGTGCCCGGCGGTGTCGGTCCGATGACCATTACCATGCTGATGAAGAACACCGTGCAAGCCGCCCGGCAAACCCTGTAAACCCCACTCGTAACAAGAGGGACCATAATGGCTATCAAGAGAAACGGATGTGAGGGCTGCACCGAGATCACCTGCGCTTCCACCAAGGAAGTCATGGCCCAGGCCCCGGCCCAGAATGTGATCACCGCCTATGATCGGGTCCAGAAGCGGGGGATGTCCGCCTGCCTGTTTGGCTCCGGGGGGACCTGCTGCCGTAACTGTAACATGGGTCCTTGCCAGATAATTGACGGCATTGAGGATATGGTCGGGATCTGCGGGGCCACCGCCGATACCGTGGCCGCCCGTAACTTCGCCCGGGTGGTGGCCGCCGGCTCCTCTGCCCATACCGATCACGCCCGGGAGATGGTGAAGGGCTTTATCGCCACCGCCAAGGGAGAAGGGCCGCACCAGATCAAGGACGTGGCCAAGCTGAAATCCCTGGCCGCCGTCTTCGGCATTGCCACCGAGGATCGTGAGGTCAACGAGATCGCTCTGGAGTTGGGGGAAAAGGCCCTGGCCGAATTCGGCAAGCAGAGCGAAGAGCCCCTGGCCATGACCAAGCGGGCCACCGAAAAACGCCAGGCGATCTGGAAAAAGCTGGGCATCGCCCCTCGCGGCATCGACCGCGAGGTGGTGGAGGTGATGCACCGCACCCATATGGGGGTGGACCAGGATTATGAAAATATCATGCTCCAGGCCTCTCGCTGCGCCCTTTCCGATGGGTGGGGCTCTTCGATGCTCTCCACCGAGTTGACCGATATCATCTTTGGCACCCCGGTACCCCGTCGCTCCATCGTCGATCTGGGGGTACTCAAGCCCGATCAGGTCAATATCGCCGTGCATGGCCACGAACCGCTGCTGGCCGAGGCTCTCTGTATGGCGGCCCAGGACCCGGAGATGCTGGCGCTGGCCAAAAAACAGGGGGCCAAGGGGATCAACCTGGCCGGGGTCTGTTGTACCGGCAACGAGATCCTGATGCGCCGGGGAATTCCGGTGGCTGCCGGTTTCGTTCAGCAGGAGATCTGTATTGCCACCGGGGCGCTGGAGGCGATGGTGGTCGATGTTCAGTGCATCATGGAGTCGCTGGCCCAGGTGGCCAAAGGTTTCCACACCGATATTATCACCACCAACTACCGGGCCAAGATGTCCGGCGGGGTTCATATCCAGTTCGATGAGCACCAACCCCTCGAATCCGCCAAGCAGATTCTTTCTCACGCCATCAAGAATTTCAAGAAGCGCGGTCAGTTCTTTATACCCGAGGAGAAGAAGCTCGACGTGGTGGTGGGTTTTAGTCACGAAACCATCAACTACATGCTGGGCGGGCGTTTCCGGGCCAGCTACCGGCCGCTCAACGACAATATCATCAACGGCCGGATCCGCGGAGTGGCGGCCGTCGTCGGTTGCGACAACTTTCGCCTGGCCGATGACACCCACGAACTGATCGTTCGCCATCTGCTCAAGAACAACATTCTGGTGCTGGCCACCGGTTGCGCCGCCACCTCGCTGGGTCGTTCCGGGCTGGTCAATCCCGAGGCCGCCCGCTTCTGTGGCGATAGTCTGGCCGAGGTTTGCGAGACCGTGGGAATGCCGCCGGTGTTGCATATGGGCTCCTGTGTCGACAACAGCCGGATCCTGATCGCCGCCACCCAGATGGTGCGAGAGGGCGGCCTGGGCGATGATATCTCCGACCTGCCGGCCATCGGCACCGCTCCCTTGTGGATGAGCGAGAAGGCGGTGGCCATCGGCCATTACTTCGTGGCCAGTGGCGCCCAGGTGGTCTTTCAGGATCTGCCCACCTCCGGCGCCAAGCGGTTCAATAAATATCTGCTGGAGGGTTTAATGGGGCCGATGGGCGCCCACTGGAACGTGGAATCCGACCCCCAGAAGCTGGCCGAGCTGATGGTTGCCAAGATCGAAGCCAAGCGCGACGCCCTGGGCATCAACAAGAAGGCCGAGCGGGTTCTGTTCGATATGGCCATGCGCCGTGATCTCACCGCCGGTTTGCCGGGGGCGGGCTGTCACGGGCCTGCCGCCTGATAAATTGCTAATTACTTTGCTAAGGATGATTTGACGCTATGGAAACAGCGATGAAATCCGGCAGCCGCCTGGAGCAGGTGCTGCGATCCGGGGCCTTTGCCGTGACCGGGGAGTTGGGGCCGCCCAAGAGCGGCAACCCCGAGGTGGTAAGGGAGAAGGCGCGCCTGCTCAAGGGCAGGGTGGACGCGGTCAATATCACCGACTGCCAGACTGCCATCGTGCGGATGTCCAGTATCGGTGCCGGTCTGATCACTCAGTCGGAAGGGGTGGAGCCGGTTATCCAGATGACCTGCCGCGACCGCAACCGGATCGGCATGCAGAGCGATATTCTGGGGGCTGCCGCCCTGGGGTTGAAAAACCTCCTCTGCCTCACCGGCGATCACCAGAAATTCGGCAACCATCCCGGCGCCAAAGGGGTCTTCGACATGGACTCAATTCAGTTGCTGGGGATGATGCGGGATCTGCGCGATCAGAAAAAGTTTCAGTGCGGCGAGGCGATCAAAAGTCATGAACCGCGCCTGTTTCTGGGCTGTGCCGCCAACCCCTTTGCCGGGCCCAACGAGGCCGCCCGGGCCGCGCGACTGGCCAAGAAGGTCACTAACGGGGCCGATTTCGTTCAGACCCAGATTATTTATAACGTGGAGCGCTTCGCCAAGTTCATGGCGGCGGTCCGCGACCTCGGTTTGGATGAGAAGGTCTTTATCCTGGCCGGGGTAACCCCGCCCCGCTCTTTGGGGATGGCCCGCTACATGAAGAATTTCGTGCCGGGCCTTGATGTCACCGATGAGGTGATCAAGCGCCTTCAGGGGGCCAAAAACCAGGAAGAGGAAGGGATCGACATCTGCGTCGAGATTATTCAGCAGTGCCGCGAGATCAAAGGGGTGGCCGGGGTCCATGTCATGGCCATCGAATGGGAGGCGGCCACCGCCGAAATCGTTAAACGGGCCGGACTGGATAAACGGCCCCAGGTGGCGGAGGAACCCGCGCCGAACGTGGCGGCACCTGCCGCCGCTCCGATCCAGGTTAGTGACCGAAGCGGGGAGCCCGCCACCGCCGGGGCCGGAGAGGCCGAGTTGGCCGCCGCCCGACTGGAAGCGGAGAAAATTGTGGCCGCTGCCAGGGAAGAAGCGGTCCGGCTCAAGGCCGGAGCAGCGGCCGCCGGTTCTGCCCCCGGCCATGCAAATATTGACCAAACCGATGCTCAATCAGCGGAAGCGGGAGAAGATGAGATGAACGAAAGAGAACGTCAAATGGCGCTGGAGTCCGTGCG
>DSDS01000113.1 GCA_011048585.1 Desulfurivibrio alkaliphilus
CTGACGGTGCCGGCCGGCAGCGAAGGGATCGGGGCGGGAGAACTGGTGCCCGTCGAGCTGTTGCGCTCACTGGCTGAAATCGACAACACCCTGGTGTTCATCGGCAGCCACGACAACATCCTTGATGTGCTGGCCAATCTGCTTCACCGCCACCGTCCCCTGGTCCGGCTCTCCTCATCCCACGTGGGCAGCATGGGAGGGATCATGGCGATCAAACGGGGCGAAGCCCACCTGGCCGGCACCCACCTGATCGACGAGGCCAGCGGTGAATACAATGTGCCTTTTATCCGCAAGATGCTGCCCGATCTCCCCCTGATCCTGATCAATCTGGCTTGGCGCCAGCAGGGCCTGCTGGTGCCCAAGGGCAACCCCAAAGGGATCAGCGGGTTTGCCGATCTGCGGCGCGACGATATCACCTTTATCAACCGCCAGCGGGGGGCCGGCACCCGGATTCTCACCGATCTCAACCTGAAAAAAATGGGCATCGGCCCCGAAGAGGTAAAAGGCTACCAGCGGGAGGAGTACACCCATATGACCGTGGCCTCGGCGGTGGCCAGCGGCGCTGCCGATACCGGCCTGGGCATTCTGGCGGCGGCCCGGGCCCTTGACCTGGATTTTGTGCCGGTGGCCAGGGAGCGCTATGACCTGATCGTCCCCACCGCGTTTGCCGCCGACCGCAAGGTGGCAGTTCTTTTGGCCATGATCCGGGAAAACCGGGAGTTCAGGACCACGGTGGAGCAACTGGGAGGCTACGACCTCAGCGATTGCGGGCGCTCCATGTACCAGCAGGGCTAAGCCGAACACCATGAGCGAACAAACCTTGCCATCCCAACCCGGCCCCATTCTCCAGGTTGCCGGCCTGAACAAACGGTTCGGCAACCACCAGGCGGTGGCCGACCTCTCCCTGACCGTGACCCGGGGGGAGATTTTCGGCTTCTTAGGTCCCAACGGGGCCGGCAAGACCACCACCATCCGGATGCTGGCCGGCCTGCTCAAGCCCGACAGCGGCTCGATCGTCATCAACGGCCACGACCTGGCCATTTTCCCCACCCTCTGCAAGCAGGATACCGGCTATATCCCTGATCGCCCCTTTCTTTATGAAAAACTGACCGGCCAGGAGTTCCTGCAGTTCATGGCCGGACTATACCATCTGCCCGCCGCCGACTTTCTGAGCACGGTGCCTCGTCTGCTGGGACTTTTCGACCTCAACGACTGGCAGGACCACCTGATCGAAAGCTACTCCCACGGTATGCGGCAAAAGCTGATCATCACCGCCGCCTTCATGCTGACCCCACCCCTAATTGTGGTTGACGAACCGATGGTGGGCCTAGACCCCAAAAGCGCCCGGCTGGTAAAGGAGCTGTTCAAACAGCACGCGGCGGCGGGCCGGACCATTTTTCTCTCCACCCACTCCCTGGAGGTGGCGGAAGAGCTTTGCCACCGGATCGGAATCATCCTCGGCGGTCGCCTGCACGCCCTGGGCGACATGGCCGAACTGCGGGCCCGGGCCGGCGGCCGGGACGGCGATCTGGAAGATATTTTCCTGGAGTTGACCGGCTCCCATGAACTCCAGGCGGTGATCGAGGCCCTGCGCTCTTCCCCTGCCGCCGATTGACAAGCCTGCGGCAGATTCTGGAGCGGGTCGGCCAGCGCAAGAGCGACAGCCTCTATGAGGTGGAGGATCTCACCCTGGGGCTGGACCAGGGCCAGAACCGGGAGATCACCAGCGATCTGCTCAACTCGCGCAACTATTACGCCGATATCGTCGAGGATCTGGACGAGGGGATTCTGGGCTGGACCAGGAACACCGGGCGATCTACGCCAACCGGGCCGCCGCCGATCGGCTTAAACTTACGCCGAACCAGTTGATCGACCGCACCCCCGATCAACTGTGGCCCAACGCTGACGGGGCGATCACCAACCTGCTTCAGCAGGTCCAGCAGGGGGGGCAGACGGAGGATCTCGCCATCGGCGACGGCCACTGCCGCTGCGCTCTTTTGCCGTCGGGCGAGCTAACTCTTATGCTCTACTGAAGAGCTCCGGCCGCAGGGCCGACCTCAAAACCGAGACTTTGCCAATCATCATGCGCCACCTTCTCACCCCTTTGCTCCTGGCCACCCGCAACCGCTTCCTGCCCGGCGGCCGCGTAAGCCCGCGCGGCCTGGGGATCATCCTCTTCAGCCTGGGGGTGGCGGTAATCATCCACCTGATCTCCCTTCGGGTGGTGGGCTATTTTCAGGAGCAGAGCGAACTGGGGATCATCCTCAGCCTGAAAATCTTTGAGATGACCTGGATCATTCTCTTTGCCATGGTGATCTTTTCCTGCATGGTGGCGGCGGTATCCACCATTTTTCTCTCCAAAGACAACGAGATCCTCTTTGCCGCCCCCCAGCATCCCGCCCGCCTATTCGCCCTGCGCTACATCTCCACCTCGCTTTACACCAGCTGGATGCTCTTTCTCTTCATGCTGCCGGTGCTGCTGGCCTACGGCCGGGTGTTCGAAGCCGGCCCCTGGTACTGGCCGCTGCTGCCGGTGAGCCTGCTGGGAGTGATCCTGGCCGCCACCGGCACCGGCCTGCTGGTCACCATTATCCTGGTCAACCTCTTTCCGGCCCGGCGGACCAAGGATATTATCCTCTACCTTTCGATCTGCTTCGGGGTCCTGATCTACCTGATGTTCCGGCTGCTGCGTCCCGAGGAGTTGGTCAATCCGGACAACTACGGCCATTTCGTCGAATACCTCTCCGCCATTGCCACCCCGGCAGCCCCCTACATTCCGGCGGCCTGGGCCGCCAATCTCCTCTCCCTCTACCTGCTGGACCGGGAACTGGATCTGCTGCTGCTGGCCTTGCTGGTTGTCACCCCCATCGCCCTGTTCATTCTCGGCGAAGGAGCCATGAGCCGCTGGTTTTTCCGGGGCTACAGCAAGGCCTATGAGTCCTTCGGCGGCGGCAGCCGTTTCGGGGCGACCGCGGCCGACTACCGCCCCCGGCCCTGGTACTCCCTGTTTCACAAGGAGGCCAAAACCTTTCTGCGCGACTCCACCGAATGGGCCCAGCTCTTCATGGTGGGGGCCCTGATCATCGTCTATCTCTACAACTTCAAGATTCTACCCCTGGACCGGGCCTTTATCCGGGAAGAGTACCTGGCCAACCTGATCGCCTTTCTCAATATCGGCCTGACCGGGTTTGTCTGCGCCTCCCTGGCGGCCCGCTTCGTCTACCCTTCGATCAGCGCCGAAGGCGGGGCGATCGTCCTGCTGCAAAGCTCCCCCCTGAGCATGCGAGACTATCTGCTGCGCAAATTTCTCTTCTACCTGGCCCCCTTCACCCTGCTGGCCCTGCTCTTGATTCTGCTCTCCAACCACCTGCTGGGGGTGGCCGGGCCGATCTGGTGGATCTCGGTGGCTCTGATCCTGCCCCTGACCTGGGCGGTACTGGCCATGGCGGTGGGTTTCGGGGCGATCTACGCCGATTTCAAGGCGGAAAACCGCGCCGCCACCCTGGGCGGCTGGGGAGCGGTGCTTTTCCTGCTCACCGCCCTCACCTTCGAGGTGACGCTAATCTTCGGGGCGGCCTGGCCGGCCTGGCGATTGGTGCGGCGCTGGCTGAACCACGGGGTACTTACCGGTGGCGATCTGCTGTTGCCCGTGGCCAGTTTGGTGGTCGCCGCCTTACTGGCTTTTGCCGTCGCCCTCTTTTTTTTCTTGAAAGGGGTCAAGGCACTGGATACCCTCTCCTAACAATTTATCAGTGATAATGGGTAATCGTTCAGCAGCACCGCATCTTCGGGCGATCAGCCAGGCTTACGTACACGGGGTACGCGGCGCTTGGCCGCTTGCCCGAACCTGCGGCACTGCTGAACGATTACAGCCCGTTAGATCGA
>DSDS01000177.1 GCA_011048585.1 Desulfurivibrio alkaliphilus
AAACCGGGCATCTTGCGCAATCCTACTTGATCTCCACGACGCCGCCGGCGGCTTCGATCTTCTTCTTGATATCCTCGGCTTCATCCTTGGAAACCCCTTCCTTGATCGGCTTGGGGGCACCCTCGACCAGATCCTTGGCTTCCTTCAAGCCCAAGGAGGTGATAGCACGTACTTCCTTGATTACTCCGATCTTCTTGTCCCCGGCGGAAGTCAGGATAGCGTCGAATTCAGTCTTCTCCTCGGCGGGAGCGGCGGCTTCACCGCCGGCACCGGGGGCAGCAGCCACGGCCACGGGGGCGGCGGCGGAAACACCAAACTTCTCCTCCAGTTCCTTGATCAACTCGGAAAGCTCGAGCACACTCATGCTGGAGATAAATTCAACGACATCTTCTTTGGTTACGGCCATGGTAGAAATCCTCCTGATATTTCACTGAAAATTCAGTTGAAAAGTAAAATTGAAACTTTAGTTGGTCTGTTCCTTCTGTTCCTTGATCGCCTGAAGCAGATAGACCGCCTTCTGCGGCACCCCATTGAGCACCCGGACGAAACCGGTGGGCACGGCCAGCATCAGACCCAGCAACTGCGCGCGCAACTCGTTGATCCCCGGCAGTTTCGACAGGGCAGTCAGATCATCGGCGCTAAGCAGCTTGCCCTCCAGAACGGCGGACTTGATCACCAGCTTGGGGTTATCCTTGGCAAACTTGACCAGGATTTTGGCGGGAGCCACCGGGTCGGCGTCGGTCAGGGCCAGGGCGGTGTTGCCCTTCAACTGATCGCGCAAGGATTCGAAGGGAGTACCTTCAACGGCCCGGTTCAGCAGGGTGTTTTTGGCCACCTTGATGGTAGCCGCGCCTTTGCGCAACTCCTGTCGCAGCTGCTGTAACGAACCAACGGTCATCCCCCGATAGTCAGCGAGTACCGCGAGCTTCGCCGTGGCGAATCTTGCGCTCAGCTCTTGAACTATCTCCGCTTTTTCCTCTCTTTTCAAAGTTCTCAACCTCCTTCGCTTTGTAATTGGTTAACAGTCAAAAGCAGTCGAGATCGATACAACAGACAGAGAGCGGCACCGGGAAGCTGTTTTTCTCGGAACCGTTTATTTTGTCCATCTCGGCAGGCTGCTTCCGAAAGATCCGGAGCGACTTAGATCAAACTGGGCATCACCAGGATACCTGCTGTCTTCGACGTACGAACTGCTTACCCCTATATTTTATGCCTGGCGACCAATACCCCGAACCGCCATGGGATCAAGCTTGAAGCCGGGACCCATGGTGGTGGAGATGCTGGCGCCACGCAGATAAACACCCTTGCTGGACGCGGGCTTGAGCTGAATGACCTTGTCGATGAAGGCCATGATGTTTTCCTGCAGTTTCTCGGGGCCAAAGGAGGACTTGCCCACCATGGCATGGAGCACGCCAGCCTTATCGACCTTGAAGTCGATCTTACCGGCCTTCATCTCCTGGACCACCCGGGCAACGTCGAAGGTAACCGTGCCCAGTTTGGCATTGGGCATCAGGTTGCGGGGCCCGAGGATCCGGCCGATCTTGCCCACCACCCCCATCATGTCGGGAGTAGCGATGGTCTTATCAAATTCCAGCCAACCACCCTGGATCTTCTCCACATATTCGTCGCTGCCGGCGTAATCGGCCCCGGCATCCAGGGCTTCCTGCACCTTGTCGCCTTTGGCGAACACCAGAATGCGCTCGGTCTTGCCGGTACCATGGGGCAACACCATGCTGCTGCGCACCATCTGGTCGGCGTGACGGGGGTCAACCCCCAGGCGCAGGGCCACATCCACCGACTCGTCAAACTTGGCATATTTGCCCTGCAGCATCATTGCCAGCGCTTCCTCGAGTTGATAAAGTTTAGCCGCCTCCCGCAACTCCGCGCTTTTCTTATATTTTTTGCCTCTAAATGCCATCACTTCACCCCATCAGGATCTGAATTCTTAAGGTAGCTTAACCCGGGAAATGCTCAGTCAACCACGGTTATACCGCAACTTCTGGCGGTGCCTTCGATGATGGTCATCGCCTGTTCGATATCGTAGCAGTTGAGATCCGGCATCTTCTTCTCGGCGATCTCCCGAATCTTGTCCCGGCCAATCTTGGCAACGCGCTCGCGTTTGGGATGGCTGGAACCCTTTTTCAGATCAAGGGCCTTGAACAGGAGGGTTGGTGCTGGGGGGGTCTTGGTGATGAAGGTAAACGATTTATCGACAAAAACCGTAATCACCACCGGAATAATGGTATCGCCTTCCGCCTGGGTTCTGGCATTGAACGCCTTGCAGAACTCCATGATGTTGACCCCATGCTGGCCCAAGGCCGGGCCCACGGGCGGCGAGGGGTTGGCCTTGCCGGCGGGGATCTGTAGTTTGATGTATCCCTGAATCTTCTTAGCCATGATGCTCTTCTCCCTGCTCGCGCCTCGTTGGAGGCGCGGTCTCTATGGTGGGTCTAAACGCCCGTCGCCGTCGACGGGCTCCCCGGATGGAACCTAACCGCCGTTCCATCCCGTTACTCAAACGCCAATGCTGCCTAACCCTTGGAAACCTGAATATATTCCAGCTCCACCGGGGTTTCGCGTCCGAAAATCGACACCCGGACCCGGACTCGACCCTTGTCGGGGAAAACCTGATCCACCACCCCCTGGAAGTTGGCAAAAGGGCCATCCACCACCCGTACCTGATCCCCCTCCTCGAAGGAAACCTTGGGCTTGGGCTTCAGGGCCCCATCCTGAATCCGGCCGATTATCTTCATCGCCTCGGCATCGTCCAGGGGCTCGGGATGGAGATCGTTGCCGACAAAGCCGGTTACCTTGGGGGTATCGCGCACGGTGTGCCAAGTTTGATCGTTAAGGTCGACGTTAACCAGGATGTAGCCGGGAAAAAACTTGCGGGTGGAAGTTTTTTTAGCGCCCTTGACCATCTCCACCACCTGTTCGGTGGGGACCAGAATTTCGCCGAACATATCCTCCTGGCCGGCATTTTTCATCCGTTCCAACAAAGCGTTCTTAACCTGCTCTTCGAAACCGGAGTAGGTATGCAGTATGTACCAGCGACGTGCCATTTAGAGTCTCTTTTTGTCAATCGTCGACGGCAGGGGCCGCCATTCTCCCGCGCTTAGCGCAGGATCGCCCCGACAATTTTACCCAGCACCAGATCGACGGTACCGAGGTAAATAGCCACCAGTATCACTAGAATCACCACCACGGTGGTGGACATAATGGCCTGTTTTTTGCCCGGCCAAACCACCTTGCCGAACTCCTGACGCACCCCGGCGATGAACTGTTTGATTTGAGACAGGCGCGCCCCTAAGCCCTCGCCCTGCCCACTCTTGCCCGGTTCAGCCTTTGCCGCCATTTTATTCCGCCATTCTCCATGAAAACGAGTATCGCCCTTGCTTAAAAACCAAGGGCGAAGTCGATTTACCTGTAAAATTTTGTGGCAGGCCAGGAGGGACTCGAACCCCCAGCCCTCGGATTTGGAGTCCGATGCTCTACCAATTAGAGCTACTGGCCTAGCTTTATCCTACTTGGTTTCCTTGTGCGGGGTGTGGCTGCGGCAAAAGGGGCAAAACTTTTTAAACTCCAGTTTATTGGGAGTCTTACGCTTGTTCTTGGTGGTGGTATAGTTGCGCCGCTTGCAGCTTCCACAACCCAGGGTCACTATATCGCGCATGATTTCAATCCTTTTCTCTAGTCCTGCGGGTTAGAACCCGGCTCAGGCGACAATCTTATTGATAACCCCGGCGCCCACCGTCCGGCCGCCTTCGCGAATCGCGAATCGCAGACCCGCATCCATGGCGATCGGGGTGATCAGCTCGGCCTCAACCGTGACGTTGTC
>DSDS01000053.1 GCA_011048585.1 Desulfurivibrio alkaliphilus
ATCAGCCAGGCTTACGTACACGGGGTACGCGGCGCTTGGCCGCTTGCCCGAACCTGCGGCACTGCTGAACGATTACAGCCCGTTAAATCGACAAGTTGTTGACCATGGTGAACGGATACTTTGCCCATGACCAGTGTCCGGGGAAGAGAAGATGGGTCGAGAACGGAATATCAGCCGAATTGGCGCCCTGCTGGGGGATCTGGCCGGCGAAAAACGGTGGCGGGAGCGCCTGGATATGCACGCCCTTTTCCTCTCCTGGCCGGAAATGGTCGGGGAGGAACTCGCCGCCGTTGTCCAACCGGAAGTAATTCGGGAACGGGTACTTTGGCTGCGGGTGGTGGACCCGGTTTGGCGCCAGCAGCTGGTGTTTCAAAAAAGCGCCCTTCTGCGGGAGATCAACCGGCGCTTGCGCTCCCGGGAGAAGATAGAGGACCTCCGCTTTCAACTGGATGGGTCACTGGCCCAAGAGATGGAGGCGCAAAAGCCGGCGGCCCGGGAGGGGCGGAAAGCGGATCTGACTCAACCGCCGGACCCGGAGCGGGAAGCGGCGTTTGCCAGGATGATTGGGGTCATTAATGATCCGGAGGCCCGGGCCAATCTGCTGCGGCTCTGGCGCAAGGCCCAGGCCGACCGGCGACGTTCGCCGCCGGAATGATCAGCCCCGGAGGAGCTTGGGCCCCTCTTTTTCCTCCTGCCGTTGCTCCTCCACTCCCTTGATCAGGTGGATCAGGGTGCTGACGCACTGGCTGAGCTGTTCGGCCTGCTGCTCCATCTCCTGGGTCAATTGCGATTGCTGGTCGGCCTCGGCGGCATTGTGCTGGGTGGCTTCGTCCAGCTCGTGGATCGCCTTGGTAATCTGCTGAATCCCCTGGGTCTGCACCTTGGAGGCGGAGGCCACCTGCTTTTCCGCACGTTCGCCCTTGCTGGATGACATGTCCAGTTTGCCGCCGGCGTCGTAGAGGGAGGCGTCCAGCACCCCGGAGATCTCATTCTGCTGGTGCAGCAGCCTGCAGGAAGGTTTTCATCTGGCCCCGCTCCAGGGAGCCTTTCACCCCCTCCTTGAAAGAGTCGAACAGAATATGGACCGAGTCCATGTAGTTGCCGGTCAGCCGCTGTTTGACGAAGGAGTGCAGAAATATGGTGCCGCCGATCAGGGCCCCGGCCAAAACTACCAGGACCACGGTTAGAACCCGAGCGATCAATGAATGTTTGCTGGAGGAAAAAAGGCAGCGCCTTGTGGCGGGGCAGAAAGGGAGCGGCGGGGTAGCGCTTGCCCGAGTCAACTTCGGCCTTGACCCAGTCGCGCACCTTAGATCCGCTGGGTAATCTGCTGGTAGTCCAGCGGGTCGCGGCCGCGTAGGAAAATCTCGAATCCCCGGAACATCTCTCCTTCACATGCTTTATCAAGATTTTTTTAAGAAATTAAAGGGTATCGTCAAAGATATACTGGAGCAGGGCGATGGCGGCAATGGCGGCGGTCTCGGCGCGGAGGGTTTGTCGTCCCAGACTCACGGGCAGAAAATCGGCCTGGCGGGCCTGGGTGATCTCCTCCGGGCTGAACCCTCCCTCAGGCCCGATCATCACCAGGGTCGAGGCCGGCTTGGCCAGACCTTCGACGACCCGCCGCAGGGGAGGGGCCTCGGCTTGCTCCCAGCAGATCAGGCGCAGGTCGTAGGCGCCGGCTTGGGCCAGGATCTGATCGAAACTCCTTGTCGGTTGGCAGGTCGGCGGCCAGGGCTGGTTGCACTGCTTGCAGGATTCCAGGATAATCCGTCGCCAGCGCTCGATCTTTCCCGTCTCGGCGGGAGCGGTTTTGGTGTGGGTGGAGAGATAGGGGTGGATGGCGGCCACCCCAAGTTCGGTGCATTTTTGCACCACCAGGTCCATCTTTTTGCCCTTGAGCATGGCCTGGGCCAGATGGATGGCAAGATCCCCCGGCGGTCTTTCACTGGTGGAGAGCAGGTGCAGCCGGACCCGGTCGTGGCCGCCGCCCTCGATCCGGGCCCGGTGGACCAGGCCGTCGCCGCTGAACAGCTCGATCTCTTCCCCGCTCTTCAGGCGGAGAACGTGGAGCAGGTGGTGGGCGTCGCCGCCCCCCAGGACGGCCTGGTCACCCTGGATGGCGGCGGGTTCGATGAAGAAACGTCTCATGCGGGTTTTTTGAACCGGCAAGCGGCCCACTCCTTCTGGCGGGGCTGGGCGTCAAGTTCAAGGCCCAGTTCCTGAAAGCGTCGATGAATGGCCCCTTCCTGATCGCCGACCAGGATGCCGGCCAGGATAAGATGTCCGCCGGGGCGGGTGGCAGCCGCCAGGGTAGTGGCCAGCCGCAATAAAACATCGGCGGTGATGTTGGCCATTACCACCGCGAACGGCTCCGGCGGCAGCTCTTCCGGCAGCCCGGTTTTAATCATCGCTTCCAGCTGGTTGGCCAGAATGTTTTGCCCGGCCACCGCCACCGCTTCAGGATCGTTGTCCAGGGCGAGAATCCGGCGGCAGCCCCAGAGGGCGGCCGCCATGGCCAGAATGCCGGTGCCGCAACCGTAATCCAGGACGCTGGCCGGCGGCCGCTGCCCGCGGCACAGCTCCGCCAGCAGTTCCAAGGCCAGGCGGGTGCTGGCGTGGTGGCCGGTGCCAAAGGCCATGCCCGGGTCCATCTCGATCACCTTTTCGCCGGGTTGTGGGAGGTAATTCTCCCAGCTGGGTTTGATTACCAGCCCCGGTACCACCGGCAAAGGGGTAAACTGCTTCTTCCAGGTTGAGTTCCAGTCGCAATCGGCAATGAGCTGTCGCTTGATCTCCCAGGCTGGGCCGGTGGGGCTCACTCCCCGCAAAACCTCCAGGGAGGCCTCGATTTCGGCCAACTGCTCATCGGTGGCGAAAGTCTCTTCCAGGTAGAGGGAGACGGTTTCCCACTCCGGATTCTCGCCGAAGCCGCTGTAGCCCTGTTCCGTTCCTTGCGGGCTGAAGGATGCCAGCAGGGCGGCGACGTGGTCGGCCATCTCGGCCGGACACCGGATACTTAGCTTCAGCCAATTACGGGCTTGGTGATTAGGCATGTTAACTTAGGATCCTTTGCGGTATGTTTATGGGGCGCTGCCCCGTGATGACGGGTTTGAAAAGTGAATTATTTTACCGGCTGGAGGGGTTGTCTGCCATGGAAAAACAGAGCTTGGAAAAATTGCTTGGCGAGCTGGCGGCCGGGGGCCGGACGGTGGCCGAGGTGCTGGCCCAACTCAAACACTGGCCCTCCCAAATGCTGCCGGAGCCCACTTGGACCATCATCGGCGGTTGCGGACCGGAATCCCGGGGGTGATGGTGGTCAATATCGACAACGGTTTTGGCGCCGCTTGTGCTGCGGCCTCTATTAATAGATGCGATTCACCTCCGCTGCCGGGCTGAGAAAAAAAGATATCGAAAGTCGTTGACAATCGACCGGGTCGCGGCTATCTTCTCGGCCTTCCCGCTGGTCGCGTCCCGGGCCTCAGGCCGCAGCCGGACTGGCTGGGAAGGAGAATGGGGCGGTTGATAATTTAGGCCGCCGACAGAAAAAAGCAATTGACAGCGACGGCGATTTTGAGTAAGTTGCTGACTTGTCCTTCCGGTTTCCCGGAGAGCAAGCGATCTTTGAAAACTAAGCAGAGAGAATTAAAGATGGGCCCAAGAAGTCCGTTGGGTGTCGAGCTTACGGGTTTGGCATTTAGCGGTGGTAGTAAGTCAGCTAAGTCAGCCGATCATTTAGCCATGGTTGGTTGGCGCGAATAGCATATGGAATCAAACTGGAGAGTTTGATCCTGGCTCAGATTGAACGCTGGCGGCGTGCTTAACACA
>DSDS01000165.1 GCA_011048585.1 Desulfurivibrio alkaliphilus
CGTGCCCCATCTTGCACAGCTTGGCGTAAAACATCGCCCCTTCCCGCACCGCCTTCTTGATGGTCAGGATATCGGGCACCTGGGAGCCGATATGGAAATGGATCAGCTTCAAGCACTCTTCCATGCCGGCATCCTTGAGCAGCCGGGAGGAGCGCAGGATATCCATGGTGGAAAGGCCGAATTTGGCGTTCTCCCCCCCACTCTTCTCCCACTTACCCTTGCCGCCGCTCATCAGCCGGACCCGGAATCCGATCAGGGGAGCCACCTTCATCTTCTTCACCGCGGAGATAATCTGGCTGACCTCCTCCACCTTCTCCACCACCAGGATCACCTTCTTGCCCAGCTTGCGGCCCAAAAGGGCCATCCGGATATAATCCCGATCCTTGTAGCCGTTGCAGACAATCAGGCTCTCCTGATCCTCATGCAGGGCCAGGGCCGCGTGCAATTCGGGCTTGGAGCCCACCTCCAGGCCGTGATGGAAGGCTTGGCCGGCATCCAGAATCTCCTCCACCACCTCCCGCAGCTGGTTGACCTTGATGGGATAAACCCCGCTGTAGCGGTTTTTATACCCGGCCTCGGCAATCGCTTCGGAAAAGGCCCGGTTGATCCGTTCAACCCGGTTGCGGAGCAGATCATGAAAGCGGACCAGCATGGGAAAATGGAGTCCCTGCTCCTGGGCTTCCCTGATTACATCGACAATGGCGATGCTGGCCCCCTGCTCCTTGAGCGGGGCCACCGTTACCTCACCGGCGGCATTTATATCGAAGTAGCGCAACCCCCAGCGATTGATCCCGTAAAGATCACGGGCCTGCTCGGTGGTCCACTCTGTATCTTCTTGTTTTTCCACGCTCATATTCTATTCTCACCCCAAAAATGAAAACGGCAGAATACAGAATTCTACCGAAAATTCAACAGTTCTTTGCCGCATCTTCGCCAGGGTAGACTTCTCTCCTTCTTTTTTATCGTAAAATCGTCTAAAGTGGCGCCGCCGACCGTGAACTGAACAGCAAACTGTTTTAATCTAACAACACCGTGAGGACATTTTGATACGCCAATTCATTACCCGTATTCGCCGTCACCTGCGGGGAGACAAAGAGACTCCCGCCACCACCGCAACTATCTCCGAAAATCCAGCCGCTCCGACCGCCGTTCCCGGTCCGGATTTGCCGGCGGTTGGAGAAAAAACCACCCCAAAACTTAAGCGCCGGCGCCGGCGCCGACCGCGGAAAAGCGTCGACTCGGGCCAAGTTTTATCCCAGGGCCCGGAGGAGCAAGGCCCGGCCGGGGTGGCTGCGGAATCACCCGCCTGGAGCCCGGATGACTTCCAGGTCCCCCCGGCCGAGGGAAAAACCCGCTTTCACGATCTAGACCTGGCCCCGGAGCTGATGCGGGCCATTCATGCCCTGGGTTTCCAGTACAGCACCCCAATTCAGGCCCAGATCCTGCCGCCGACCCTGGCCGGCCACGACGCCTTCGGCAAGGCCCAGACCGGCACCGGCAAGAGCGCGGCCTTCCTGATCAACATCATCACCCGCCTGCTCCGCGACCCGGAAGATCGGCAGAAAAACCTGGCCCAGCCCCGGGCCCTGGTGCTGGCCCCCACCCGGGAGCTGGCGATCCAGATCCACCAGGACGCCCTGGAGCTGCTGCGTTTCACCAACCTCAACTGCGTGGCGGTATTCGGTGGTACCGACTATGAAAAGCAACGCAAAGTGTTTGAGCAATCTCCGGTGGATATCCTGATCGCCACGCCGGGACGGCTGCTGGATTTCGCCCGCCAGAAGGTGGTGTTCCTCAACCAGGTGGAGGTGATGGTCATCGATGAAGCAGACCGCCTGCTGGATATGGGGTTCATCCCCGATGTCCGCCGGATCATCCAGCAAACCCCGGACAAGAGCAAGCGCCAGACCCTGCTCTTCTCCGCCACCCTGACACCTCAGATCAGCAGCCTGGCCGCCCAGTGGACCAAGGACCCGATCACGGTGGAGATCGAACCGGAACAGGTGGCCTCGGACAACATCAAACAGCTGGTTTACATGGTTACGGCCAAGGAGAAGATGACTGTACTCTACAACCTGGTAACCGGCAAAAAGCTGGAGCGGGTAATCGTTTTTTGCAACCGGCGGGATGTGACCCGGCGGGTGCGGGACAGACTCTATCGCCATGGGATCTCCTGCGCCATGCTTTCGGGGGAGGTTAGCCAACCCCAGCGAATGAAGACCCTGGAGAACTTCAAGGAGGGCCGGATCCGGGTGCTGGTGGCCACCGACGTGGCCGGACGGGGACTGCATATCGAAGGGATCAGCCACGTAATCAACTACAATCTGCCCGAGGACGCCGAAGATTACGTGCATCGCATCGGTCGCACCGGCCGGGCCGGGGCCAGCGGTATCTCAGTGAGTTTTGCCGACGAGGAGGAATCGTTCTACCTGCCGGCCATTGAAGAGTACATGGGGCGTAAGCTCTCCTGTGTCTATCCCGATGACGAACTGCTCGCCCCCCTGCCTCCACCGATTCACAAGGCCCCGCCACTGGAGAAGAGCAGTGGCGGCCAGTCAAGGGGAGGAAGCCGACCCGGTGGCGGCGGGCGCTCGGCAACCCGACGCCCCACGGGCAATCGACCACCCCGCCGCCGCTAACATCGAGAATCGCCCAACGGCGACCAATCCATCCGGGCGACCAACTCCACCGCCAGCAGCGCCCATTGCTCGAATCTCTCCCCTTGGGCCAGGATCTCGGTCATCGACCACCAGCCCAGGGGGTGAATATCCTCGCCTTCCCCCCTGATCCCCAAGGCCCGGCAGGCTTCGACGCCGGGCATGACTCCCAGATGAACCGCCCCCAAGTGTACCCGCCCCACCGCCGAGGCGTCATCGTTGATCCAGCCGACAAAACGATCGACCACCCCTTCGGCGTTGACCAGCTCCTCGACCCGCTCCCGCATCAGCGCCGCCTGATAGGCCGCGGCGCTCAAATGAGCGCCGCCGGCATCCTCGCGATTGATGTGACCGCCAATCCCCACGGATAACCGACCAGCCAGACGCCCCTCTCCCACGCCTCCCCCCCGGCGATAAACAAAGAAACGCTCCTGGAAACAGAAAAGCTGGTAGGGGATCAGCTGTTTGAAGGCCGGATTATCCTCGGCCTCCCCGCGCCGGATAAAGGCCTGCGGCAGAGCCAGCACCCGCCGAGGGTCGGGACCAATAAAAGCGCCCTGGGGCAAAGCGCCCCCAAAAAGCTGTTCCAGGTCCCCACGCCCCAGACAAAAAACCTCCTCCTCCACCTTCATCAACAGCTATCCTCCCGCGCTTACCCCTCTCCTTGAGCCCGATTTTCTCCACGACCCCCGGGCATGATAACCCTGTTTAAGCCAGGATATCAATTAACTCCTGCATCCGAGCGGAAAAACGGCCCGGCCTTAACAGTTGCGACAAAAGCTGCACTCCAACTATTTTTCAGGTTGTTTTTTTGTAATTTTTTACCATTAACAAGCGGATCGGCAAGCCTGTTAAATGTTCATGTCGCACTACTGAAATTCCAGTTGGCAAAACAATATCCAGAAGCCTTTTACCGCCGGCGAAATTGCCCGACTGGTGCGCCGAACTCTGAATCAACAGAACAGGTTGAGCCCGGGCAACTGAAAACCCACCCCGCGGGCACAAAAAAAAGTAATCGTTCAGCAGCACCGCATCTTCGGGCGATCAGCCAGGCTTACGTACACGGGGTACGCGGCGCTTGGCCGCTTGCCCGAACCTGCGGTGCTGCTGAACGATTACAGCCCGTTAAATCGA
>DSDS01000162.1 GCA_011048585.1 Desulfurivibrio alkaliphilus
GATCACCACCAGGTAGTCGGTCCAGCGGCCGGCCAGTTTTTCCAGGCCCCGAAACAGAACATTTTTCCAAGGTCGCCCTCCCCGGTGGAAATGGAATCCGTGGGCGGTATAGATGACTTGGGGCCGCCCCGCCCTTCGCCAACGGGCCAGAGCCAGCCGGGTGATAAAGGCGGCGACCGGGGTATGCACATGCACGATATCGTAATCTCCGCGGTCCACCACCTCCCGCACCCTGGCCATCGCCCGCCACAGGCTTCCCACACTCCAGGGGTTCCGGGACCAGCCGATCTCCCAGCACTCGGCAAAACATGGCGGGCGGGGCACACTTGCCGCCCCGTGGGCCAAGGCATCGACCCGCCAGCCCTTTTTCGTGAAATGATCGGCAATGGGCAATAAAAAGGTGCGCAGGGTTATCGCCACGGTACCTACTTGCAGCAGGCGGGCCAAAAGGTCCTCTCCCTTCTCTCGCAAACCGGTTTTTGCGGGAATCTATTCATGATAATTCATGGTTTTATAGCCATGATTCTTGACCAGCTCGTCCCGTTGGGCGCAGGTCAGGTCCGCTCGCACCATCTCCGCCACCAGTTCGGTAAAGGAGATTTTCGGGATCCAGCCAAGCCTTTCCCTGGCCTTGGTGGGATCGCCCAGCAGGGTCTCTACCTCGGTGGGACGGAAGTAGCGGGGATCGACGGCGACAATGGGCCGGTCCGGCCGCTCGCTCCAGTAGCCCTTCTCCTCCACTCCCTCTCCTCGCCATTCGATCTTCATCCCCAGCTCCCCGGCGGCAGCGTTGACGAAATCGCGAACGCTGTACTGGATCCCGCTGGCGATAACGAAATCTTCCGGCCGCTCCTGCTGCAGCATCAGCCACTGCATCTCCACGTAGTCTTTGGCATGCCCCCAGTCGCGCTTGGCGTTGAGGTTGCCCAGATAAAGACAATCCTGCAAGCCCAGCTTGATCCGGGGCAGAGCCCGGGTGATCTTGCGGGTGACAAAGGTTTCACCCCGCACCGGCGATTCGTGGTTGAAGAGGATGCCGTTGCAGGCGTAAATCCCGTAAGCCTCGCGATAGTTCACCGTGATCCAGTAGGCATAAAGCTTGGCCACCGCGTAGGGGCTGCGGGGGTAGAACGGGGTGGTCTCCTTCTGGGGCACCTCCTGAACCAGGCCGTAGAGCTCGCTGGTGCTGGCCTGATAATAGCGGGTCTTGGCGGTCAGCCCCAGAATCCGGATCGCCTCCAGAATCCGCAAGGCCCCCAGGGCGACGGAGTCGGCGGTATATTCCGGCTCCTCAAAACTCACCGCCACGTGACTCTGGGCGGCCAGGTTGTAGATTTCATCGGGCTGGGTGTGCTGGATGATCCGGATCAAGCTGGAGGAGTCGGTCATATCGCCGTGGTGGAGAATGAAACGGCGCTCGGGCTCGTGGGGATCCTGATAGAGGTGGTCGATCCGGTCGGTATTGAACAGGCTGGTCCGGCGCTTAAGGCCATGGACGATATACCCCTTGGCCAGCAGAAATTCGGCCAGATAGGCTCCATCCTGGCCGGTGATCCCGGTGATAAGTGCGGTTTTAGGCATGGTTGAACTCTTTTGGTTGAGGGTTGTTCAGTTCAGGGTGGCCAGATAGGCGGCGTAGGCCTTGGCGATCCCCTCCCGCAAGGGAGTCCGGGCCTGCCACCCCAACCGCCGCAGGCGCGAGACATCCAGCAGTTTGCGGGGAGTCCCGTCGGGCTTGCCGGTATCGAAAACAATCCTGCCCTGAAAACCGACCACCGCCATCACGGTTTCGGCCAGCTCCCGAATGGTAACATCGCTGCCGACTCCGACATTGTACAGACCGTCATGGATCCCCTGCTCCATCAAAAAGACGCAGGCATCGGCCATATCGTCCACATAGAGAAACTCCCGGCGGGGCGTGCCGGTGCCCCAGACCAGGTATTCGGCGGCATTTTGCCGCTTGGCCTCGTGAATCTTGCGAATCAGGGCCGGCAGCACGTGGCTGCTCTCCAAGTCGTAATTGTCGTTGGGGCCATAGAGGTTGGTGGGCATCACCGAAACGAAACGGGTGCCGTACTGGCGGTTGCAGGACTCGCACAGCTTGATCCCGGCGATCTTGGCAATGGCATAGGGCTCGTTGGTCGGCTCCAAGGGGCCGGTGAGCAGGTACTCCTCCCTGATCGGCTGGGGGCAGTCCCGGGGGTAGATGCAGCTGGACCCCAGGAAGCAGAGATCTTTCAGCCCGGCCCGCAGGGCGCCGTGGATGATGTTGTTCTGAATCTGCAGGTTTTGATAGATAAAATCGGCCCGCAGAGTGTTGTTGGCCTGAATCCCGCCCACCTTGGCGGCGGCCAGGAAGATATAATCCGGCTTTTCCGCGGCCAGAAAGGCGAAAACCGCCGCCTGATCAAGCAGGTCCAGTTCACGACGGCCGCGGGTCAGCAGGTTGGCGTAGCCGCCGGCCTGAAGCCGCCGTACCAGAGCCGAACCCACCATGCCGCGATGACCGGCGATGTAGATTTTACTCCCCGGGTGCAGGGTTATTTTATCGATCTCAGAAGGTTTCATCGCAATCTCTCTGTTTTTATCAAACGCCGCCCGAACCGCAGCAGTGACCAGGCCCTCAACCACCTGTAGGTGGTGGTGCCGATAAATCCCTTGCGGTCAGCTATTCCCAGTTTGCCAGTTTGCCAGTTTGCCAGCTTGATGAACCAGCCAGGTAGGTCAGCTCCATTTTTTAGTCAACATGGCCGCGGGTGCGACACTGCCCGTCGCCCCGCAAGGCGGCCCGAACTTCATGCCCGGAATCAAACAGATGTGAAAGCAGTGCACCACCCACCAGGCCGGTGGCGCCGGTAACCAATATTCTCAAACAGAATCACCGTTTAGGTAATGAAGTTCACAGGTCAAGCCACTGCCGGCCCAAAAGTAGCAGCATCGGCTGAAAATTGCTCCGTTTTTCCTCAAGGAAGAGCAGTTGCCAGCAGGTGGCCGGATCGTAGTTGACGTGGTTTGTCAAATATCGTACGGTAATTTACGATATTCGTACGCTGCTGAATCCAGAGGAGGCCCACTATGCCCGTAAACGCTTCGACCGTGCGAAAAAACATCTACCGTCTGCTCGATCAAGTTCTTGAAACCGGCCAACCCTTGGAGATTGAGCGCAAGGGCAAACTGCTTCGGGTGGTCCCTGTAACCGAGCCTTCCAAGATTGCCAGGTTGGTGAAACACGACTGCCTGCGGGGCGACCCAGAGGCGATCGTCCATCTCGACTGGAGCGAGGAGTGGCACCGTGATCTACCTTGACACCCATGTGTTGGTCTGGGCCTATGCCGGCGAAATCGACCTCTTGCCGCCGTCGGTCCGGGCCATGATCGAGGAGAACGACCTCTTAATCTCCCCAATTGTCCTCCTGGAGTTGAAGTACCTCCACGAGATCGAGCGGTTGACCGTTGATCCGGGAGTGATCTACGAAAACCTGGCTGCCACCATCGGCCTGGCTCTCTGCGATCTTCCTCTGATGCAGGTCATCACCGAGGCCCTACCCCAAACCTGGACCCGTGACCCCTTCGATCGAATCATCACCGCCACGGCCGCAGCCCGAGGTGCCATCCTGCTGACCAAGGACGAGGCCATTCACGCCCATTACCCCAAAGCCTGCTGGAACGCTCCCGCACCCAGTGGCAAAAATTGACCTGCATCCGTGATAATTGATCAGCAAAATATGGCCCAAAAACTAACTAACAC
>DSDS01000042.1 GCA_011048585.1 Desulfurivibrio alkaliphilus
AGGGTCGTGATTGCCGATTCAAGCACCGGCGCGCTCATCCCCACCCGTGGTTCCGGGCCTTTGCGCAGGATGCGCACGGTGCCGTCGGCGGCATTGGCCACCTCGGTGATGGCGGTCGGGGTGGTGGTGATCCAGCCAGCTTTTTCCTCCCCGGTCGGTTTGGTGACTTAAAAAAAAGGAGATGATCAAGATTCAGTAGCAACTGCGGGTCAGTTTATCAACCAAAAATTGTCCTTTTTCTGAAATACGGGCCGGGTTATGCGTTTCTCAGGCCTTCAAACGGACAATTACTCACTTAAGGAAGGGCAGCAACTGCTTAAAGGCGGGAGTGCCCGCCTTCCCCAGCCAGTCGTAGATAATCATCTCGCTGTTGGCCACCACCGCCCCGATCTCCCGCAAACGGGCCAGGCCGGTTTGATAATTCTTTTCAGTCCGGGAAGATACCGCATCGGCGGGGACCCAGACCCGATAACCGGCCTGCAGGGCCCCCAGGACGGTCTGATAGATGCAGATATGGGTTTCCACCCCGCAAACAATCAAGGTGTTGACCTGACCACCCAGGGAGCGGATATGGTTGCGGGCCGCCTCGTTGTTGAAGCAACCAAACTCCAACTTGTCGATGGGGGTGACCCCCACCAGTTCGCCCTTGACCTCGGGGACAAAATCCCCGATGCGGGCCACGTACTGGGTGGTGGCGACCACCGGAATTTCCAGAACCTTGGCGGCCTTGAGCAGCAAAGCACTGTTGCGGGCCACCTCCTCCCGGCCATGAATCACCTTCATCAAATTTTCCTGAATATCCACCACCAGCAGGGCGCAGTGGGCCGGATCCAGATGGTAAAGCGTCTTGCTCATATCTTTTCCTCCCTGTTTTGACCGGTTCTGTTTTTTTGCCTCCGCCCCCCGACGACTTTTGCCAGGGCCAGGCGCTGGGCCTTGCGCTCCCCGTCCCGGCGGGCCACATGGAGAGGCCGCCCACTTTCCGGATCCAGGCCGCTGACATAGATCGCGGTGGCGAGGGTGCCGGGAGTGGGGGTAAAATCCTGAAACTGGCGGGGCACCAGCCCCAGGTTTTTTAACTTGGCCGCCATTCGCTCCATATGATCCAGGGTACAGCCAGGGTGAGCGGAGATCAAATAGGGATTAAGCAGGTCACCCTTGCAACGGCGCCCCGGGGCCAATTCCCGCAGCCGGGCCAGAAATTGCTCCAGGACCTCCGGGCCGGGCTTGTGCATCAGGCGCAACACCTCCGGCTCGGTGTGTTCGGGGGCGATCTTCAAGACCCCCGGGGTGTGGTGCTCCACAATCCGGCGCAACAGAGCCGGGGCGCGTAGCAGGAGCTCCATTCTCAGGCCCGAGGAGACAAAGAGATGCTTGACTCCCGCCACCCCGGCGGCCCTTTCCAGGAGGTCCAGCAGCTTGGGCTCGTCGATTTTAAGATGGCGGCAGACCTTGGGATAGAGGCAATCATGCCGGGGACAGGCCCCCCCGGGACGGGCGCAACCACAGCCATAGAGATTGGCGGTGGGTCCGCCCAGATCGCTGATGGTGCCGCGAAATTCCGGCTGAGCCACCACCTCCCTCACCTCGGCCAGCACCGACTCCGGGCTCCGACTGACAATATCCGCCCCCTGGTGGCGGGCGATGGCGCAAAACGCGCAGTTGCCGCAACACCCGCGCACGATGGTCACCGAATCGCGGACCATCCGGAAGGCGGGAACCTCACCGGACTGGGGATGGGGGCGGCGGGTGTAAGGCAGGGCATAAAGCCGGTCCAGCTCGTCGCTGGTAAGGGGAGCGGCGGGAGGGTGCTGCAACAGCCAGTGGACTTGCTGCTGTTGCAGCAGCGGCCTGGAGCTTCGGGCCAGGGCCTGTTTTTCAACCATTTTTTCCGCCGCCAGGAACAGGGCCAAATCGCCCATGATCGCCGCGTGAGAAGGCAGTTTCAGGGGCGGTTGAGGCAAATTCCGCTCCGTCAACTGCCGGTCGGTCAGCCGCTCACAGGTCCCGCAGATCCCCTCCGGAGCGCGGCCTGCGGCCAAACTCCGGGCAATCTCCAGCACCGCCCGTTCCCCCATGCCGTAAACCAGCAGATCGGCCTTGGCATCGGTGAGAACCGAGGCCCGCAGTTTGCGCTGCTGGTAATCGTAGTGGACAAAGCGACGCAACGACGCCTCCAGCCCCCCCAGGATGATGGGCACGTCACCGTAGGCTCGGCGGGCCTGCTGGGCGTAAATGATGGTGGCCCGGTCGGGGCGCCGCCGCAGGCCGCGGCGGGCTTCCCGACCGAAATAGGGATTGCCGCCGGGGGAATAATCGTCGCGGTCGCGGACCTTGGCGTTGCCGGTGTAGTTGGCGACGATGGAGTCGAGATTACCGGCGGAGATCCCGAAAAAGAGCCGGGGCCGGCCGAAGCGCCGGAAATCATCGGGACGGTCGTAACGCGGCTGGGCCAGAACCGCCACCCGAAAGCCATGGGCTTCCAGCCAGCGCCCGATCAGGGCCAGACCGAAAGAGGGATGATCGACATAAGCATCGCCGGAAACCAGCACCACGTCCACCGCTTCCCAACCCCGGGCCTCCATTTCGGCGATGGTGGCCGGAAGCCAGGATCCGCCCTCGGCGCGGCCCGGCTTGCCCGCTTGCATTTTTTTCATTTTTTCGCTATTGCTATCTGGAAGAGTGCAGTTGACCACCAATCCCCCATCTAACACAACGGAGATAAAGATGAAAATTGAAATAACCTACTGCACGCGCTGAAACTACCTGCCCCGCGCTTCCGGTCTGGAGGCTCGACTGCGCAAGGAGTTCGCCGACGCCGAAATCACCTTGATCGCCGGCAGCAACGGAGTCTACGATATCACCGTCGACGGCAGGGAGATCTTCTCCAAACATAAAAGCAGACGCTTCCCCGACAACGACGAAATCGTCCGGCTGCTGGCCAGCTGACCCCAAGCTTGACTTTTCTTCCACAGTTGTAGGTCGATTTTCCCCATTTGGGGTTCAGAACCTATTGATTTTGTGTCACCGTCCTTTGGCCGACCTCAAAACGGTAGTGCCACAGCACCTGCTTTTTCTTCCTTTGGCTGCCGGCGAGTTGTTGCAGGATCATCACAAATTGGTTTAGTAATAATCGGCCAGAGTCAGGGCACGCCGCAGCCGCTTCAGGAAAAACGAGATGATCTCGGGATAGTGGGCCACTCCTTTGAACGAATCGCCAACCATGGGGCATTCCACGGCAAACCCCATTTCAGCAAGCGCCTCCCGCCAGCTTCCGTGCTCACCCATGAGGTCTTCTTCGGCGTGCATGCCGGCGAAATACATCAGGGGGATGATCCGCACCCGGCGATACCGTTGGGCCAGGCCCTGCCGTTTGATCCGGGTCAGTATTGCCTCGTGATCCGGCACCCCCTCGATGCCGGCGGCCAGGACATTGGGATAGAGATCCGCTACCAGTCTCTCCAGACCCAGATAGACGATGTTCACCGGGTCGGCGGCAAGCGGCGTCCCGTGCAGGGCAAGCAGGTTCAGGCCCTGCTCCGGGGCCAGGAAGTCCTGCTCCAGCACCGCCAGGGTTTCCCTGACAAAATCCCAGCGGTGGAGCAGGCTCTCGCCCAGGAAGACCCGCAGGCCGGGGAAGAA
>DSDS01000172.1 GCA_011048585.1 Desulfurivibrio alkaliphilus
GTCTGGGAGGGCGGATCGAGGTGGGCGGGGAGGCTGGGCAGGGGGCGCGGATTAAGGTGCGGCTGCCCCTCACTCCTCCATGACCGCCAGGCCCAGCCGGCCCAGGATCGCCCCCAGGCGGGCCATCTCCTTGGTTTCACCGGTGATCAGGCGGATATGGGTAAGTCCGGTGGGAAACTGGCTGATGGTGGCGTCAACCCCCAGCCAGCGGCCGTCAAGGCAGACCTCGTTCCAGGCATGGTAGAGAAATATCCCCTCCTGGTGGAGGAGACCGGCGGCGATCCGGGTGGGCAGCCCCTGGGCCCGGGCCAGGGCCGCCAGGAGTACCGCGTGTTCATTGCAGTCCCCCACCAGGTCGGCCATAACGCTCAAGGCGTCGGGGATACTCAGGACCGGACGTTTGTCGATATTCTCATAAACCCAGCTTACCAGCCTCCGCAGGCGCTCCAGGTCGTCGGGGGCCGCCCCGGCGATCTCCCGGGCCAGGGCCGCCAGTTGAGGATCGTCACTCTGCACGTGGGGAGTGGAGGCTAGAGCCTCGGTTATTGCCGCGCTTTGGTCGGGGGAGCAGGCGGTGGCCGGCGTTGTCGGCAATTGCTGGCGCTGGATGGTGAGCCGGTCCTCCTCCAGGCGCTGGGGGCCGCCGGCCAGATCCAGGGTGGTGAGCAGGTCCGGTGGGGCTTCTTCATCCAGGAGCAGGTGGTAGGTAAGGGTCGGCCTCCGGGCCAGGTCTTCGGGCAGGCGGCCGTTTAAGGGCACGGCCACCGTGGTCAGAATCTCCGGTCCGACCCCGGGGATAGCGGTGGCCCGAAATTCCGGTTCCGCCAGGAAAACGAAACCGGCCGGAGACTCCTCCTTGATCACCCGGCCGGTTTCGTCCAGCCAGATGTTGATCCGCATCCCGGACACGGATTCATGGAAATGGTGCAGGTTGTGGATTCGGTTGGCGATCAGCACCCGGTCTTGGCCCCGGTACTCCAAGATCCGTTCGTTGCCGGCCAGGGAGACGGGGTCGAAGTAATTGACCCGGACCCGGCTGCCCACGCCGGGTTCATGGCCCAGGAGGTAGGCCCGGTGGGGGGTGGCGATCCGGGGGACTTCCCGCAAGCGGATCCGCTCCCGTCGGGTACCCCGCGGGGTCTCCAGATCGAGCAGGATATCCCGCCCCTCTACCCGGCCCTGGGCCCTGGTGGAGGCGAAGGGGGAGAGCAGGACGAACCGGAAGTCGAGCAGTTCGTAAGTTGTTGAGAGATGGGCGTTGAGCTGCATCCTGACGGAATGGTTCTCCCCCAGGATGTTGAGTAGCAGGTAGGCTTCCTGTTCCAGGAGCAACCGGTCGTCGGCCGCCGCCCCCAAGCGGCTGCGGACAAAACCGATCCGCTCCCCCTGAAAATAGACCCCGGAAAAAGTGGTCTCCCGCCCCCGTTCCAGGGCGGCGATCTCCAGGCTGCGCAACTCCTCCACCAGATAATCCCGTCCCAACAGAGCCGCCAGCAGTCCCACCCAGAGCAGCAGCAGCAAACCCCGCCAGACCAGGCTGCCGCCCTTTATCCCACGATCCAGACCGCCACCTGTTCGGCCATCAGCAGCACCCGGTCGGAAACCCCGCGAAAAATTCCCTTGTGGGCCTCGGGGCCGCGGCGGCCCATGACGATGGTGCCGTAGTCGTCCATCAGGGCCTGGCGGATGATCTGGCGGCTGGGCTCGAACCCCTTGGCGGTTTCAAGCTCGGAGACCCGCTCGCCGGGGAAACCCGCATCCAGCAAAATTTGCCGGGGGGCGTGGAAGAGGCTGTCGGGGCGATCGAGGTGCTGTTCGCACCAGGCCGGATCCCAGTGTCGACGGAACTCCTCCGGGGCGGGGCGGGGCGGGGCGGCCAGAATGGCGGTGGAGTGAAAAAGGGTGATCTCGGCCCGGGGGTGGCCGCGCAGCATGAAGGCGAGATGATCCACCGCCAGCAGGGCGTAAGGTGTTTTGTCCACCGGAACCAGGAAGCGCTGGTTGTCGATGCGGCCATCGACAACCCAGAGAGGGATATCGTGGGAGTATTCAAAGATATCGTTGGAGACACTGCCCAGCAGCATCTCTTCCAGTTTGGTCATCCCCCGGCGGCCCACCGCCACCGCGTCATATCGCCCCTGGCGGGCCCGGTTGGCGATATCCCGGGAGACGCTGCCGCTGCTGATCCCCACCTCCCGGGCGACCCGCTCCGGGGCAACACCCTGCGCGGTGAGAAAATCGGCGGCTTCATGGAGGAAACCTTGGTGGGCCACCAGCTTTTTGCGGGTTTGGGGGCTCATCATATTGGCCTGTTCCGCTTCACTCAGCCATTCGCTGCCCGGCGGCAGGCTGGCTCCGGTGACCAGACTGAGCAGGTGCAACCCCACGTCGGCCTGGTCGGCAAAGAGTCCGGCCAGGTAGTGGAGGGTGTTGTGGCTGTGGCGGGAACCGTCCAGAGCCACCAGGATTTTACGGCTGGGTTGGGGAGTATCATCCATAATGGTATTAAGAATACCACGATTGGGGGAGGGAGCCAAACAAGAAATGGCCGCTCAGGGATTGGGGTACTGACAGGGGCGACCGTCATAGCTGATAAAGCGCAACCCCTCCGGGCCCAACTCCTGTTGATAGTCGGGAGTCAGGGGGATCTTGCCGGCTCCATCCGGTGCGTCCAGGGCGAAGGTGGGGGTGGCCAGACCCGAGGTGTGGCCGATCAGCTCCCGCATGATCGCCAGGCCCTGGGCCACCGGAGTCCGAAAATGGTTGGTGCCCCGGCTGAGGTCGCCCTGGAAGAGGTAGTAGGGTTTGACCCGGATCCTGAGCAAGCCCCGCATCAGCTCCTTGATGGTGGCGGCATCGTCGTTTATTCCTTTGAGCAGCACGGTCTGATTGCCCAGGGGGATGCCGGCATCGGCCAAGCGGGCACAGGCCAGGGCCGCTTCCGGAGTTATTTCAAGGGGATGGTTGAAGTGGGTGTTGATATAGAGGGGATGGAACTTTTTCAGGACACCGGTCAGCCTTGGGGTGATCCGCTGGGGTAGGGTGCAGGGCACCCGGCTGCCGAGGCGAATGATCTCCAGGTGGGGAATCCGGCGCAGTTCAGTCAGTAGCCAGAGCAGTTCCCCGTCGGGCAGCAGCAGCGGGTCGCCGCCGGAGAGCAGCACATCGTGGATGGTCGGGGTTCGGGCCAGATAGGCCAGGGCGGGCTCAAGTCTTTTGCGCCCTACGGCCAGGGCGGCGGTGCCCACCTTCCGCTTGCGGGTGCAGAAACGGCAGTACATGGCGCACTGGCTGGCGACCAGCAGCAGGGCCCGGTCGGGGTACTTGTGGACCAGATTGGCCACCGGGCTCAGTCGCTCCTCGGCCAGGGGGTCTTCGGGGCAGACCGTGTCGGTGAGCTCCCGGGGATCGGGGATGGCCTGGCGCCAGATGGGATCCCCGGGTTTCTCGATCAGGGTCAGATAGTAGGGATTGATCCGCAGGGGATAGCGGGCGGTCACCGCCCGCAGGGGCTCGGGGTCGAGGCCGAAGTGGGCGGCCAGTTCTTCGGGGCGGGTCAGGGA
>DSDS01000079.1 GCA_011048585.1 Desulfurivibrio alkaliphilus
CTTCAACTATTTGCATGGCCTGGAGTGAGGGGGGCGGCAAGATTTACCGCCGGATGCTGGCACAATAATTGCTTCAGGGTCGGGGTGAGAGTTTTTTAACCCTTGGCCAGGCGGGAGGCGATTATGGGTGATCGTTCAGCAGCACCGCAGGTTCGGGCAAGCGGCCAAGCGCCGCGTACCCCGTGTACGTAAGCCTGGCTGATCGCCCGAACCTGCGGCACTGCTGAACGATTACAGCCCGTTAAATCGACAAGTTGTTGACCATGGTGAACGGAGGCGATTATGGCGCTGCACAACATCATGTACAATGGGATGAGCGGACTCAATAGTATGTCCGGTAACATGGCGGTACTGGGTGATAATATCGCCAATGTCAACACCGTTTCCTACAAGGCCGCCCAGACCACCTTTCAGAGTGTGCTCACCTCTTCCCAGGCCCGGTTCGGGGAGATTGGCAACGGCTCTCAGATCGCCGCGATCAGCAAGAATTTCCTGCCGGGCCAGTTTGAGGCCACCAGCAAGAGTACCGATATGGCTATTGCCGGCCAGGGTTTTTTCATGCTCCGTGACCCACGGGAGGGTGAAACTCTCTATGGCCGCGACGGTCAGTTCAACCTGGAGATACTATCGGGTACCCCCGCAGGAAGCTATAACCTGGTTACTCCCGACGGTCGTTATGTGCAGGGGATCAACCTGGGCTCGGTGGCCAATCCCAACGGCAATATCGAGGATATTTTGATCCGGCGCCAATCGCTGCCCCAGGCCACCGCCAACGTCAACCTGGCCGTGAACCTGGAGAACGCGCCGGCGTCCGAAGCGGTCAACCCACCTCTTTACGCGGCCTGGGACGGGGCGGTCGTTCCGCCCTTGGCCGCCGACCAGTACGCTTATCGGACGACGATCCAGGCCTTTGACGATCAGGGGCAGAACTTTGACCTGGTGGTCTATTTCGACCGCACCGCCAGCGCCAACGAGTGGGAGTTCATGGTCACCCACGATCCGGCTCTGGACCGGCGGCTGATCGATGACAACGGAACGCGCTACAACGATGGCGACAGCCCGGAGCGGGGGGCCGGGATTCTGTTATACGGGCGGTTGCTCTTCAACCGCAACGGGGAGATGTTGGATATCCAGGCCTGGAATGTTCCGCCGACAAGTGAGCTGGTTCCCGAGCAGGATAACCAGCTGGCGGCCGACCCCCAGAGCGGTCTTTACTCCTTTGCCTATAATCTCAGCGGCACCGGCGCCAACCTGAACGCGACCATCGATTTTGGCACCACTTTGGCCGCCCGGCAGGCCACCAGCCCCGGCGGGGCCAGGGCCGACGCCACCGGGGTCGAGGGGCCGGCGATCTCGGCCATGACCCTATGGGAGAGCGTGTACGACCGGCACGGCAATCGGATCCAGGAGGGGGACCAGTTTACCTTCAGCGGCCTCACCGGGGCCGGCCAGGAGGTGGAGCTGATCTATAAGGTGGAGTATGGTCAACGGGTGGAGGATCTGCTGCTCAGGCTGGAAAACGCCTTCAACTGCACGGCCCTGGTGAGGAACGGCCAGTTGGAACTTCATGATCTCAATCCCGGGGAGAGTCAACTGACGGTTACCGGAATCACTTACCGTGACGCCGCCGGTAACAGCCCGGCGGAAAATCCCGACTTGGCCAGACCTTTTGGCGAGGATGGCGTGGCCTTCCTGGTGGAGGAGGGCGATGGTTTTGAGCTGAATCCTATTCGCACCACCAACTACGCGGTGGCTTCCGCCACCATCGCCCAGGGCCAGGATGGCTTCGGGGCTGGGGTTTTGCAAAATATTTCGGTCAAGGCGGACGGTACCATTGTTGCCTACTACTCCAATAACCAACAGTTTGAGCAGGCTCGGGTGATGCTGGCCGATTTTGCCAACTACCGGGGGCTGGACCTGGCCAGCGGCAACGCCTACCGGGCCACCGCCGAGGCCGGAGCGGTGGTGGTGGGAGCGGCGGGCAGTGGCAGCTTCGGCAAGGTAATGGGCAACTCCCTGGAAACTTCCAACGTGGATCTGGGCCGGCAATTTGTCGACCTGATGATGACCCAGCGGATTTTTCAGGCCAACTCCAAGTCGATCACCACCGCCGACGAGATCTTCGATACCCTGATGCGCATCAAGTAGTGATGAGATCCGAGTTGCCGGCGGCGATATCAATAATCATGGAGATTTCATGAGCCCGGACTCGGACCTGCCGCTTATTTTGGTGCTGGAGCCCTACTTCGGCGGCTCCCATCGCCGGTTTCTTAACGGCTTGCAGAGGGTCCTGGCCCGGGATTGCCGCTTTGAACTGCTGACCCTGCCGGCCCGGGGCTGGAAATGGCGGATGCGTTTGGCCGCCCCTCTGCTGGCCGAAGTGATCGCCCGGCGGCTGGCGGCCGGGGAGTTGGCGAAACCCGTCCGGATTCTCTGCTCATCCCTGCTGGATCTGGCGACCCTCAAGGCCCTGCTGCCCGCCGCCTGGCAGGGGGTGCCGCTGACGGTTTACTTCCACGAAAACCAGTTTGCCTACCCGGTGCGGGTCGAAGATTACCGCGATCTCCACTTTGCTCTGACCAACTACACCACCGCCCTGGCCGCCCAACGACCCGCCTTTAACTCCGCTTATAACCTGACCACCTTCCTGGCCGGTTGCCGGGAGGTCCTGGTCAAGGCCCCGGACATGCCGCTTTTGGATAGCGTCGAAAGGATCGCCAAGCATAGTGTGATTCTGCCCCCGGGTCTCGATCTGGCGGCAATCGACGCCGTCGCGCCACCTCCCCGAACCTCCGGTCCACCGGTAATCCTCTGGAACCATCGCTGGGAACATGACAAGCAGCCGGAACTTTTTGCGGCCGCCATTCGCCGCCTGGCGGCCGATAATTTCCCCTTCCGCTTGATTATCGCCGGCCAGGAGTTTGTCCGGGGGGGTGAGGTTTTCGCCCGAATCCGCCAAGATCTGCCGGAGCACTTGCTCCATTTCGGTTTTGTGGCCGACCGGGCTGCCTATTACCGGTTGCTGGGCCAGGCCGACCTGGTGGTTTCCACCGCCGCCCACGAATTCTTCGGCCTGGCGGTGCTGGAAGCGGTGCGAGCCGGTTGCCGGCCTTTGTTGCCGGCCCGGCTGGCCTATCCGGAACTGTTTCCACCTCCATATCTTTACGCCGATGATGGGGAGCTGGTGCCGGCCCTCAAGGCCGCCTGCCGAGCCGGTCGCCTGGCTCGGGAACAGGCGGTGAAGCTTACCGCCCCCTACGACTGGTCCACCCTGGCTCCCCGCTACTGCCAATGGCTTTTGGCCTGAAAAAGGGAGCAGAAAATTAAAAAAAGGCGGCTCCAGTGATGTCCGGTTAGAGATTTGCATGCAGTTTTCTCATTTTTCTTTGGGCCTTGTCCCCCCATCGTCGTGCGCTGGGCGGTTTGCTACTGGGGGTTTGCGATGCCTCGTTGCGGATCTGGTTTCTCAGTTGCCGAACACGACGAATGGAGACCGGTTCCCCATGCTTTCCTGGCAGTAAATCGCC
>DSDS01000001.1 GCA_011048585.1 Desulfurivibrio alkaliphilus
CCCCCGGCGCCCCGACCGCTGCCCTCTCCCTGGCCCAGCAGCTGGGGCTGGGGGTGCGCCGGGTGGTGATCGATCCCGGCCACGGGGGGCGCGACCCCGGGGCAATCAGCCCCTCCGGGATCATGGAGAAGGATGTAACCTTAAGGGTTGCCAAACTGCTGGCCACCGCCCTTAAGCAACGCTTGGGCAGCGAAGTGATCCTGACCCGCGACCGGGACATCTTCCTGCCCCTGGAAGAGAGAACCGCCATCGCCAACAGCCGGGATGCCGATCTCTTCATCTCCATCCACGTCAACTCGGCCCCCAGCCGGGGGGCCCGGGGGGTGGAAACCTACATCCTGGACATGGTGGCCAGCGACGACGAGGCGATGCGGACGGCGGCCCGGGAAAACGCCTCCTCCGCCCGCAGTTTCAGCGATCTGCAGAACATCGTCCACCAGCTGCTCAACAACGCCAAGCTGCAGGAGTCGGTCCACCTGGCCAACATGGTCCATGAAACGGTGGTGGAGAGCCTGCGCCAAACCTACGGCGGCCGCGTCAACGACCGGGGAATCCGCCGAGCGCCTTTTGTGGTGCTGATCGGGGCCCGGATGCCGGCCTTGCTGGTGGAGGTGGGGTTCATCAGCAACCCGGAGGAGGAGCGTTTGCTGACCGATGAGCAATACCTGAACCAGCTGGCGGCAAGCATTGCCGAAGGGGTCAGGCAGTACGCCACCAACCTTAACACCGCCTCGCGCTGAAATCCTTCAGGGAGCGGGCGGTCGACGTTCTTGACTTGACACCATTTTTTTTCCATGTAAGTCTTATACGTTGTTAACGAGTTGGAGTGGACCGGGGCCTTGGACCGCTCGTCCGTGAGGGGAGGAAAGCTACAAAATTATGGCCGGTTGATAACCAATGTCGCCTTGCCCCGGGCTCGACAAATACCGACATGAAACTCCACTTATTGGCAAAACCCCAACTCCCTCAGCGTAGGAGAAAGCCATTATGCGGGACTTTGTACTCACCGCGGGAATTCTGGAAAGAACCCGCCTGGCCCTTGAAAGCTCGCTGATCAGTGCCGGGGTCCGCACCGCCCTGCTCATTGACGGTGCTGGCAACATTCTCTCCAACTGCGGCCAGGATTCGGCCGAAATCGACGCCATTTCGCTGGCCGCCCTGGCGGCGGCCAATCTGGGCGCCACCTCCCAGATCGCCAAACTTATCGGTGAAGAAGATTTCTCCCTGCTGTTCCACAAGGGCAAAACCGACAACATCCATTTCAGCCGGATCGGGGATGAGCTGATTCTGATCACCATCTTCCGGGAGGACGTTTCCCTGGGGCTGGTCCGCTGCCGGGTCAACGATATTTCCGCAACCATCCTGAAGATTTTCGAGGGATATTGATGGCCCTGATCGATCTCAGCAAAAGGGAAGTACATTGTAAAATCGTCTATTGCGGCCCGGGCCGTTGCGGTAAAACCACCAACCTGCTCAACGTCTACGAGTCCATGGCCGAAAAGGACCGGGGCAAGATGCTCACCATCGACACCAAGGGCGACCGCACCCTGTTCTTCGATCTGCTCCCCCTCAATCTGGGCGCCATCCGGGACTTCAATATTCGCATCCAGCTCTACACCGTGCCCGGCCAGGTGATGTACGCCGCCACCCGCAAACTGGTTCTCAAGGGCGTGGACGGCCTGGTTTTCGTGGCCGACCCTTTGCGGGTTCGCCGGGAAAGCAACATCGAGAGCCTGCGGGATCTTCGCCAGCACTTGCTGGAATATGGGCTCAAAATTGAAGATATACCCATGGTCATTCAGTATAACAAAAGAGACTTGGCCGAGGGCCCCACTCCCACCCTGACCATCGAGGAGCTGGAGAGCGACCTGAACAGTGACCTCAAGGTCAAAACCTTTTTGGCCTCGGCGGTGGAGGGCAAAGGCGTTTTTGAAACCCTGCGGGAGATCAGCAAGCTGACGGTCCGTTACGTGGCAAACAAACACCTGCTGACCAACCTGAAATAGCTTACACCCAAGGTCGGCAAGTTCCTCAGGAGCAGAGCATGAGCCCAAGCAAGGCAGAGCAGGAATTCTACAGCGAACTAGACGACGCCATCGACAACCTCTTCGGCCCCTACAGCGGCGACAACGAAAAAACCGGAAAAACCGTAAGCGGCGGCCCGAAACCGGGGTCGGCGGCTCGGCAGGCTACCGATCCCAAGCCCGCCACGGTTTCTCCCGCCCCTGCTCCCGCTTCCGAAACGACTGCCGACCGGCGGCCGGCAGTCCCCGAGGAGATTTACAATTTGGAGGAAGCCCTCCTCTCCCTGGACTGGGAGATCTCCCAGACCAACATCGACCTGACCCGCCTGGCCTTGAAAAATATCCAAGCGAGTCTTGACCCGGAGCGGGCCGAGAACCTGGCCGAACTTTTCACCACCATGGAGGATATCCTGGACTCCATGGCGGTGGCTTCACAAATTGTGCCCACCACGGCCCCCAAGGCCATGCAGGAGGGGATGGAGGCGATCAAGGCGACCATGATCGCCGAAGACCCCGGAGCCGGGGCGCATAATATGGTGGTCCTGGCCCTGGCCAAACTGCGCGCCGTGGCCCCTTATATCCTGAAGGACGATGACCTGGTGGCGGAGCGGGAGGAGCGGGAGGAGCCGGAGGAGCAGCCTGAAACGCCGCAGCAGCCCGCCCCGGAGGCGATCTCTCCGGCCCCCCGACCGGCCGTCGCCTCCCCCGTTAGCAGCGGCGCGATTTCGCCCCGGTTGGCCGAAGCCATCGGCTCCCACCTCAACATTTTGGAAAAATGTATCGCCAAGCGGATCTTGCCCATGGAGCGGCTGTTCGGCAAAAACCAGGGCTACGAGAAACTGCACGCCATCCATGCCGATCTCCGCAAACGGCTGGAACGGCAGCGGGAGATCCTGACTCAGGCCCTGGATGAGGCCCGACGGCAGATCGGCCCGGGATCGTCTGCCACGGACGATCCGGCCCCAGGGGCCAACCGTTCGCCGGGGGCATCTCCCTGGAAGGTCCTGGCCACCACCACCTGGAACGGCCAGACAGTCGCTTTTGTCCCCGACCAGATCGCCTTTCAGGGGGTGGCACCCAAAGGGGCCACCGGCCCCTACTTCCCGCTCAAAAACTTGGCGGGCCTTTTCGGCAAGATCAAAGCCAAGGTTACCGGCGACCTGGCCCACCACCCCGAATCGGTCCTCAAAACCATGGCGGTGCCCATGGCGGCCGATGGAGCGGAGGGCCGGGCGGCCAAGCAAGCTCCCATTGTCCTGCTCTTCAAGGAAAACAGCGGCACCGCCTTTCGGGTGGAGACCCCCATCGAACTGCTGCAGGTCACCCCCCAATGGCGGTGGCTTCCCGAAAATAACCCCGACTCCATGGTCGCCGGCAAGCTCAGCAAAGGTGATCAAACCGTCAGGGTAATAACCATCAGAACCCCTTCCCTGTAAAAGATGCCAACGACCTCAACCGTTCCCAACCAACTGGAAGCGAAGATGGCC
>DSDS01000058.1 GCA_011048585.1 Desulfurivibrio alkaliphilus
GATGGGCCTATAGCTCAGTTGGTTAGAGCCACCGGCTCATAACCGGTCGGTCCCTGGTTCGAGTCCAGGTGGGCCCACCAACATTTTCTTCGGCAATTCGTAATAATGGGCTGCATAAAACCTAGCTTGGCAATCCAGGAAAGAGCGACAACCAACGGCCCTGCCGCCGATCGGCCGCAACCGATAAACCACCAAAGGTGCACCCCTATAGGGGCGGCACCTTTTTTTATGCCCGCTTGCGAGCAGCAACGCCACTCTTGACCCGGGAAAGGATGACCGCTCCGCTAACCGTCGACAACTTACTGACCCTGCTCGACCAAATCAGTCCCTTCAGCCAGGCCGAAGCCTGGGACAATGTGGGGCTGATGGTGGGTGATCCGGCCCGAGAGGTGAACGGAATCCTCCTGGCCCTGGATCCCACCGAAGAGCTGCTGGCGGAGTGCCACGCTCACCACTGCAACACCCTCATCACCCACCACCCCCTGATTTTCCATCCCCTGCAAAATATCTGCCTTAACCAGCCCCAAGGCCGCCTGGTCGCCCGAGCCATCGAACTGCGGCTCAACATCATTGCCTGCCATACCAACCTGGATGTGATCCCCGATGGCGTCAGCGGCATCCTGGCCCGTCGGCTGGGAATCGCCCCCGGCTCCCCCATCCAGGCCACCGGTCCCGAGGCGGCCGACACGGGGTTCGGCCGCTGGGGACGACTGCCCGCCCCGGTACCCGGCCGGAGTTTCCTCGATCAGCTGGCCAAGCTTCTGCGCCTGGAATCCCTGCAAGTGGCCGGTCCCCTGCCGGAAACCATCTCCACGGTGGCGGTTTGCGGTGGCAGCGGTTCCGATTTGGTTCGGTTGGCCGCCGAGCTCGGCGCCGACATCTACATCTCCGCCGAGATCAAGCATGCCGCCGCCCGCTGGGCGGAGACCCGGGGCTTCTGCGTGGTCGACGCCGGCCATTATTACAGCGAGAATCTGGTGGTAAGCCAGTTGGCGGCCACCCTGGAACAGCGCCTGGCCACCCTGGGCCAGAAAGTCCCCCTAAAAATCAGTCGGACCCAGAAAAGTCCGTTTAAAGCCTATTGTTATCAACCATCATCCGCCGAATAACCTTCAGCAACCATAGAGGATACCGCATTGAAAGAAGAGATCGCCCAACTGAAAATCCTGCAGGCCATCGATCTGGAAATCAGCGAGATGGACAGCCGCCTGGCCGCGGTGACTTCCGGCCTGGATCAGCGGCGGACCGCAATCGCCCAATACCAGACCGAATCCGAACAGTTCCGGGAGCGGCTGGCCGCCCTGGAACAACGCCAACGGGAGATGGAGACCGGCCTGGAGGAGGATCTGGCCCGGATCCGTGACCGCCAGGCCAAGATGATGAACATTCAAACCAACCGCGAGTACCAGAGCCTGCTCAAGGAGTCCGAGGACGCCAAAAAATCGAGCAAGGAGCGGGAAGAGGAGCTGCTTCGCCTGGCCGGCGAGATTGAGGAGCTTAGCAAAAAGATCGAGGAGTGCGACAACCTCCGGGCCGGCGAAGAGAAGCTGCTGGCCGATGACAGCAAGGAGGCGGACAGCAAGCTGGCCGAGCTGAGCGGTGCCAAGGATAAGATCCTCAAAAAACGAGCCACCAAGAGCAAAAACATTCCCGCCTCCATCCTTAAAAAGTATGAGATGCTGCGGGAGCGGCGCAAGGGCCTGGCTTTGGTTGGGGTGGTGGATGGGGTCTGCCGGGGCTGCTTCATGAATATTCCGCCCCAGCTCTTCAACGACCTGCTCAAGGAGGAGAAGCTGCTGATCTGCCCCACCTGCAACCGGATCATGCATCACCAGACGGCCGACGAGGAGTGACCCCACGGCTTTCGGCGTCACGACCCTTGTCTTTTTGCTCGAAAGACCTTAAGCTGCCGGCTGGATCGGGGCGGGCGCATGGTCGCCGGTGCCGGCGGCCCTGGCTGTCGGCACCGGAGGAAAGTCCGAACTCCGTCGGGCAGGGAGGTTCGTAACGCGAACCGGGGGCAACCCCAGGGAAAGTGCCACAGAAAATATACCGCCGGCGCCTCGGCGCCGGTAAGGGTGAAATGGCGAGGTAAGAGCTCACCGCTTGCCTGGTGACAGGCAAGGCAGGGTAAACCCCTCCCGGAGCAAGATCAAATAGGGAAACGTTTGAGGGCGGCCCGTCCGAAGTTTCCGGGTAGATCGCAAGAGACGCCGGGCAACCGGCGCCCTTAGAGAAATGACCATGGCCCAGCTTTGGGTACAGAATTCGGCTTACAGCCCGCCCCGATCCTTTTTTGCCCGTTGAAAAATCATGACCGACTCTCCACACCATAGGGCTGGCGATTGCGCGGCGGTTATCGCCGCTGCGGGGAGCGGGACCCGAATGGGCGGCAAAACCCCCAAGCAGTTTTTGGAGCTGGCCGGAGTGCCGCTGCTGGTTCATTGCCTGCGGGCCTTCGCGGCGGTGCCCGAGATCGGACCGCTGGCAGTAAGCACCAACGCCGAATATCTGGAACACACTCGCGAGCTCACGGCCCGGCACGGCTTTGGCCATATCCTGGTGGTGGCCGGCGGGGCCAGCCGTCAAGAGTCGGTGGCCAAAGGCCTGGCCGCCTTGGCGCCCCAATTGCGGGAAACCACCCTGGTGGCCGTGCATGACGGGGCCCGCCCCCTGGTGGAACCGGAACTGATCCGCCGCTGCCTGGCCGCCGCCCGCCAACATGGGGCGGCCATTGCCGCCATTGCCGTGCGAGACACCCTGAAGCGGGCCGCTGGTCGGGTTCCCCTGATCGCCGCCACCGTCGAGCGGGAGGGGCTCTGGCAGGCCCAAACCCCCCAGGTGACCACCTTCGCCCTGCTGCAACGAGCCCTGAGGAAAGCCGCCGCCGCCGGCTTTATCGGCACCGACGAAGCCGCGCTCCTGGAACGGCAGGGCGTCCCGGTGGCCCTGGTGCCGGCCAGCGCCACCAACCTCAAGGTAACCCACCCCGAAGACCTTTCACTGGCCGAGGCCCTGCTGATGAAAAACCTTGCCCTGCCCCGCATCGGCCACGGCTACGATGTCCATCGCCTGGTCCCGGAGCGCAAACTGATTCTAGGCGGCGTGGAGATCCCCCACCAGCTGGGACTGCTGGGTCACTCCGACGCCGACGTGCTGACCCACGCGTTCTGCGACGCCATTCTCGGAGCTTTGGGAGCCGGGGATATCGGGCACCACTTCCCCGACCACGACCCCAGCTACCAGGGCATCTCCAGTCTCAAGCTGCTGACTGCGGTCATGGAGCGGGCCACCTCCGCCGGCTGCCGCCTGGCCAACGCCGATCTCACCATCGTCGCCCAACAACCCAAGCTGGCTCCCCATCTCCCGGAAATGCGACAACAACTGGCCAGGGCCTGCCGAGTGGAACCCAACCGGA
>DSDS01000010.1 GCA_011048585.1 Desulfurivibrio alkaliphilus
CAAGGAGCGGGGGCGGGTGGAGGCGGCGCTGACCCGGGCCGCGGCGGAACAGGATGCCCTGCAAGCCGATCTCAAGGCCATGGGGCGGCACGCCCTGGCCGAGCTGGAGCGGGATCCCGGCCAAACCGGAGTGGTGCTTTTCGGGCGGCCTTACAATAGCTGGGTGCAGGAGGCCAACAAGGGGATCCCCGCCAAGTTCGCCTCCCGGGGGATCCGGATCATCCCCCACGATATGCTGCCCTATGAGGATGAGCCGCTTGTTGCCGACATGAATATGTACTGGGCCATGGGGCAGATGATCATGAAGGCGGCCCGTTTCGTCAAGCGGCACCCCCAGCTCTACGGCACCTATATCACCAACTTCTCCTGCGGTCCCGACTCCTTTCTGGTCACCTATTTCCGCGACATGATGGAGGATAAGCCCTCCCTGACCCTGGAGCTGGACAGCCATACCGCCGATGCCGGCCTGGAGACCAGGATCGAGGCCTTTCTGGATATCGTCCGCTATTACCGTCAGTTACAGAAGAACGGGTCATCGGCGGAGCTGAGCGGCGGCACTTCCGATTACGTGGCGGCGGTCACCGAAACCCGGGGTAATCAACTGGGGATTCGCCGGGCCGACGGCTCCTGGGTGGCGCTGACCGATCCCCGGGTCAAGGTGGTACTCCCGGCCATGGGGAAATTCGGCACCGCTCTGGTGGCCAGGGCCTTTGCCCGCAAGGGGATCAGGGCCGAAGCCCTGCCCTCGGCCGATAAGGAGGCGCTGAAGGTGGGACGGGGCAACTCCTCCTGCAAGGAGTGCCTGCCTCTGCAGACCACCATCGGCACCATGCTGCAATACTTCACCAAACAGCGGCCGGAGGGGGAGGTAACCGCCTATTTCATGGCCACCACCGAAGGCCCCTGCCGCTTTGGCCAGTATCAGGTTTTTGCCGCCCGGACCATCGCCCGCCACCGGATACCCGACGCGGCGGTGCTGTCGCTTACCTCCACCAACAGCTATGGCGGGCTGGGCAACAGTTTTACCCTGGCGGCCTGGCGGGCCATCGTGATCGGCGACCTGCTCAACGAGATTTGGTCCACCATTCTGGCCGGAGCGGTGGAGCGGGAGGAGGGGCTGGCAATCCTGGAGCGGGAGTACCGGGCCCTGGAGCGGGTGATTGATCAGGGCTGGCCGGTGATCTCCCGCCAAATCAAGGCATCGGCGGCGGCTCTGGGACGAATTCGCCTGCGGGCCCCCTATGTCGAGATCCCCAAGCTGTCGCTGGTGGGCGAGATCTATGTCCGTCACGACCCCATTTCGCTGCAACGCCTGATTGAGCGGCTGGCCGAGCAGGGGTTCATCGTCCGTACCTCCCAGACCTCGGAGTGGATCAAATACACCGACTGGCTGGTGCGCCACCGGATCGAGGGGCGGCCCGATTTACCCTGGTGGACCCGCTACTGGGTAAAGCGCTATTTCGACGCCAAGATTCGCAAGCTGATGGCGCCCAGCGGTCTTTTTCACTATGAGGAGAAGGTGGAGGTGGAACCGCTGATCGCCGCCGGCCGCCGCTTTATCTCCCCCCACCTGTCCGGTGAGGCGATCCTGACGGTGGGCGCGGCCCTGCACGAGATTCTGCATCCCTCCTGCGGGGTGATCTCCATAGGCCCCTTTGGCTGTATGCCCACCCGGCTGGCCGAGTCGATTCTCAACGAAAAGTTCAACAGCGGGGAGAAGCGGGCCCTGCTGGCGGCGGAAGGGGTTTGCGATTTCCCGGTTCCCCTGGCCCGGGAGCGTAAGTTCCCCTTTCTGGCCCTGGAGACCGACGGTAATATCTTCCCCCAGATCATCGAGGCCCGCCTGGAGGCCTTCGCCCTCCAAGCCCGGCGGATCCATGAAGAGATGCTCAACGGTGGCCATGGATGATGCCGGACCGCTGAGCCTGGTGACGGTGGGCGACCAGTGGACCCACGGCGGGGCCTGCGTCGGTTGGCGGAGGGAACCTGGGCGATCCACCGTCGTTAGCAGGCTGCTTCCTGCAGGGCCTGCAATCTGGTTTTGTATTCGGCGGGGGAGATTTGGGCGCCGCGCAGGCCGCCACGGAGGTTGATCTCCCCCAGGCAGAACCGGTGGTCGGGCAGCAACATCAGGTCGAGATGGGCGTAGGGGAAGCCGCCCCGGGCCATGACCCGGCGGCAGAAATCTTCCTGTTCCGGGCTGAGGAGCTGGGGTTGGGCGCTGCCCCCGCAATGGAGATTGTGGCGGAACCCCACCGGATTATGTCGCAGATAGGCTTCCTGGTAGTCTCCCAGCACAATCACCCGCAGATCCCGGCTTTCGGGGGCAAAGGGCTGGAGGACAAAGGGCGGAGCCAGTGATCCCAGGGTGGCTTGGTTGAGGACCTCCTCCACGTTGTTCCAGAGCAGCACCCCCATGCCGGCATTGGCCCGGTCCAGCTTGGTCACCACTCGGCCGATGCCGGCGGCATGGTAGCGGTTAACCGCCCGGTGCAGGTCGTGCAGGTCGTGGATGGCTGTGGTGTGGGGGAGCATGAAGGGGCCCAGCAGGGCGGCCTGCATCACCTTGGAGCGGGAGACCGCCTGGGAGAGGGCCGACGGGAAAAGGTGGACCCCCCGAGCGACGAGGTCCAGCAGCAGGTACTCCTCTCCCGGGGCCAGGCGGACCCGGCCTACCACCCGATCCCCGGGCTGCAACTGGTGATAGGTGTTGCGCAGGGTTTCGTTATCCCTGATCAACCGCTGAGGCTGGGTCATCTTGCCGCCCTCGCTGCCGGTGGGAATTAGAAGAGCATTTCCAGAAAACGGGAGTGAAACTGGGAGAGATCGCTGTTGCACTCGCCGCAGTAAAGTTTGATCTCCCCCAGGATCTGGGACTCATCCCCCTCCTGGGTGAAGCTGCCGTCGCTGTTCTGGCGATAGTTGGTGGTGATAATAACATTGTCAGCCACCTCTAAAAAATCCCGGTCGTTGCCACAATGGGGACATTTGATCAAGGTCAGGCTCCGACTGATGCGTTTTTTCTGCTTCTGCTCTTCTTTTGCGCGGTTGTGAGCGATTTCCATCTTATTCCCGGTAAATAGCGTGGATCAGCAACGGGGAGGGCATGCTGCTGCTCCCCGACGAACCAGGCACTCTATTCCAGATGAATAAATTCGTCAAAAGAAAAACCCAGTTTACCCCGTTGCATTTGCCAAAGGAGTGGCGGTGGTTGAAAGAGGTGAACTGGCAAGCCATGGTTTAAATGGGGTCAGACCCCATTTCGTCCCCAGAGGGGAGCGGGCGGCCAACAGACCCAATTTCCCGGGGGTCTGCGCTAATTATATTGTTATACGTTTTGTTTTGAGGTACAGTAAAGCGTACATGTCCACAAGG
>DSDS01000005.1 GCA_011048585.1 Desulfurivibrio alkaliphilus
AGCCAGCCGCCGATCACTGAGATCATCGCCGCCCGGTGGGGCTTGAGGGTGAAAAAAAGGATGATCGTGAACGGCACCCAGCCGAACAGCATGATGGGGACCAGGGGGGTCATGGCGCGGGTATTCCGAAAAGATGAAATATCTGGGCCGGTCTTCCCTCGGTGTGGCGCAGGGCCAGTTGCCTGCCGTTTTTTTGCTGCTGTTTTTGCAGCAGCAGCAGCAGGCCCAGAAAGGCGCCGTCCATAAATTTCGTGGCTTGAAAATCCAGCACCAGGTCGCGGTCGGCCAGGGCGGCCCGGCGCAGCAGGTCGCGCAGGGCCGGGTTCCGCGCGGCCTGCAGGTCGGCATCGAACAGCAGGGTGACGGCGGGATCCTCCTCCCGCCACTGGCCGCTTCCGGGGTGCCCCTGCCGGGAGTGCCTTACCTGCCAGCCGCGATAGCGCAGCCACAGAGGCAGCCGGAGCAACAGCATTCTAAGCAGTAGCAAACCATCGGCGGCGTAACGGGAAAATAGTTTCGGCTCCTGCAGGATCCGCCAGACCCACTCCAGGCCCAGATTGCGAACCGCTTGTGGGGCCCGGCGCACGGTGCCGGCCAGGAAGTTGACGGTGGCCCCCAGGTGGCTGATGATCCTGGCCTGCAGCCGGTGGCGGTTGTGTTCAATCCAGGCGGTGCCCTTTTTGGCCCCCAGGGCCACCAGCAGGATATCGGGGTTGGCCTGGTTGACCGTCGCGATAAGCTCCGGCCGGCTCATCTCTTCCACGCTGCCGAAACCGGGGTTGAGCCAGCCCACCGCCTTCAGGCCGCCCCGGTTGGCGTTGACCCGCTCGACCGCCCGGCGGCCGGCTTCATCCTCGCCGCCGAAAAAGAAGATGGTCAGCGGCTCGGCGGTGGTTTTGTCGTGGTTGATTTCATCAATCAGGGTCGAGCCCGCCACCACTTCCCGCATCGGGTAGCCCATCAGGCGACTCAGCCAGACCAGGGGTTTGCCGTCCAGGGTGACCAGGTCGCTGTTGAGGATGGCGGCTCGAAAGGAGGGGTCGCGCCATGATTGCGCTACCCAGTTGACGTTGATGGTGGAGAGGATAATATTGCCCTGCTGCTGGGTCTTATCCCGCAGCAGGGCTTTGGTGGCGTCCAGCGTGAGGTTGTCCGCCGGCAGCCCCAGCAGGCAGAAGAGCTCGCGGTTGAAATCCCGGGCAATGGCGGCACTGCGCTCCTCGTCCATCATTCTCTCCATATACCGCAGCCATCAGCTTTCCGCCACCCTGAACTGACCGCTTTCGGCCAGCAGCCGGCCGATGAAGGAGGTCGAACCGTAATCGGTCCGCACCTGGTCGACGATCCGCAGGGCCAGGTGGCTGTTCCAGTCGCTCTGCAGTTCCATCCGCAGGCAGAAGTGATCGGAATCGCTCTCCTTCAGGATCAGGATGTTCTCCTCGAGCCACCAGCGGCCGCTGACCGTGGCGCTCTGCCCCAGGCTGTTGCGGTAAGTCAGTTCGGTGGTGCCCTGGTTGTCGCTGCCGTTGCCCAGGAAGCGCAGGCGGCTGCCGTTGCCCACCACCAGCCTCTGGCCCACCAGGAACTCCTGCCGGAGCTGCTCGATGGTGCCGACGGTGCCGTTTTTCGTCAAGGCGACATGGCTTGCCGGGATCGAGGGCAGAACTTCGTCGGCGATCGCTGCCAGTACCGCCTTATTATGCTGGTTGTTGCGTACATAGTACTTCAGGGTCAGCTCTTTCTGGACCTCGTTCAACTGGTCGATGAACTCCCACGACGCGAGGGTGGCCCCCTTGTCGGCGATTACCCGCCGCACGATCTCGTTCTTCCACCAGCTCAGGATCGCCGGCATCGCCTCAACGACTTCGCGCATGGTAACCGGCGGCAGAGCGGTATAGCCTTTCGGCAGATTGATATAATTGAAGGTGTCGGCGGCGACCCCGGTGCGCAGCCCGTTCATCAGATCGACCAGCGGAGTCCAGTTAAGCAGATCGCGCAGCCCGGCGGCGCTGAGCTCTTCGTTGCCACGATCCAGGGCGAACACTTCCAGTACCGCGCCCAGGTAAAGGTTGGCCCGCAGGGCGGCAATGGCCGGGTCGTCCGCGGCCGCGCCGGCGCTGATTCCACTCGCCGCGCTCATCGGATCGGCATTCAGATCATAATCGGTGCGATAAGTGTTAAGCACGGTCAGCACCGAAGCCAACTCGTTATCGGAGAAGCCCAGGGCGGCCAGGGTGGTCATTGGGGTGACGACCACGTTGCCGCTGTCACCCTCTTCGACCCGACGCATCAACTGACCGGCAAAAGGGAGCCCCTGGTGATAGCCGCGGTCGAGCATGATGATGGTACGACCGGCGGGAACCGGGGTGGTAAAGCTGAAACGGCCCTGCTCATCGGAAAAAGTGGAGATCTGCTCGCCTTCGTCCCAGCGGCCGTTGCCGTTGACATCCTCAAAAAAGGTGGCCTTGACGATATAGGGGTCAACCGCGATGCCGCCGGTTATACCGGTAGTGGCGTAACTGGTAGTACCGGCAGTGCTGCCAACGGGAGCGCTGTCGGAGCCACCACCACAGGCGGTCAGGATCAGGAGAAGCAGAAGAGCGGGGAAAAAACTGGAGATTTTAGTTCTCATAACGGCACCTAATGGGTTTGATGCCGTATGGTATGTCAATCACTTAATTGACAGGTACCATTCGGCAACCCCGCTACCATCTCCTGCCAAAAACAGGAGGAAGGCCGGTGGTTTTGCGTCCCATGCTTTCGCCATGGTTTGCCTTTATCGTGGTAAAACGCTGGTAACGATCACTGCGTGATGCACAAAACATACCACCAGAACCTATAAAAGTTTTATCAAATTATTCCAGCACCTTGCCCCAACTGCCCGGCTGGTTTCGCCTCCCCCGGCCCTCCCGGGTTGACGCAATCTGTCATCGGCCATGACATTTTACGTCAACCGCAACCGCCAAACCCGTCGGGACAAGCAAAGAGGGTGCCAAACCGGAGTCACTTCAGGCAAGATGCTGTTTTCTAATGGAAAAATCGGAGGGATTGAGAAATGGCCGAAGAGCCGGGAAGCAGGAAGTGTATGGAATCAACTACAGCCAGAGGTAGCCAAGGCGGTGTTACCGGGGTATTTACCAATTAAATCGTTTGGTTATTCCGGTGTATGGATTTCACTCCTTGAAGTCGCCGGGGGAGAGGCCGTGCTTTTTCAGTAGATTATAGAGGTCGGCTCGGTATCTGCCGGCCAGTTCCGCCGCCCGGCTGATGTTGCCGGCGGTGGCATTGAGCAGGTTGCGCAGATAGGTTTTTTCAAATCCGGCCCGAGCCTCTTTCAGGGTCGGCAGGGAACTATGG
>DSDS01000026.1 GCA_011048585.1 Desulfurivibrio alkaliphilus
GATTTAACGGGCTGTAATCGTTCAGCAGTGCCGCAGGTTCGGGCAAGCGGCCAAGCGCCGCGTACCCCGTGTACGTAAGCCTGGCTGATCGCCCGAAGATGCGGTGCTGCTGAACGATTACAATAATTTAGCGTCTAATTCCTCACCAGCTGCTGCCACTCTGTCAGCAGAGATATTAAATTGTTGACGGAATGTAAAGGGATAATTGCTAACTGGATATTATTCCTACGTTTGGCCAGTTTTCCGGCAAACAGTGGTGAAAGATCACTTTCAGGCTTAACCCCTTCTCTGGTATGTTGCAAGGCATGAACTCGTTTCCGCCCCCAGACCAAAAATTGACCAAATGGATGGTGGAGATCAGGCGTCACCTCCGCCGTCACCCTGAACTCAGCGGCGAGGAACACCAGACCTGCCGCTACATCATGAACAAGCTCCAGGAACTGGGAATAGCTTCACGCCGGGTCCACCATACCGGGGTACTGGCCACCATCGGCAATCCGGCGGCAACCGACGGCATTGTGGCCCTGCGGGCCGATCTGGATACCCTGCCCATCGGGGAGGAAACCGGGCTGGCTTTTGCCTCCCGGGTTCCCGGGGTGATGCATGCCTGCGGCCATGATGGCCATGTTGCCATGCTGCTGGGGGCGGCGGCCCTGGCCCATGGGGCCCTCGTGGATCTGACAAAAAGAGAGGGCCCAATGGCCCGGCCCACAGCCCCCGCTTCGATTTCGACGAGAAGGTGCTGCCCATCGGAGCCACGTTTCTGGCCCAAACCGCTCTCACCGCCACAGAGGAGCTGTAAGAATAATGACCGCTGATCCCCACCCACTGTCCCCCGGCCTGGATTGCTGCCACCGGCCCGATGATCCCGCCAGCCGCTGCGAGGTATTCATCAATATCAGCCAACGATTCATCGGACTGCTGGGCAACGAGGCCAGCGCCGCCACCCGCAACGACACCAGTCGGGAATACCCCTTCGTGGCCATGGACAGCCGCCAGGTCTTCCGGCAACTGACCCTGGCCCGCCGCCACCTGAAGATGGACGCCTCACCCCCTCCAACCCTGCTGGATGTGGGCTGCGGAATCGGTAACGTGATGCTGCTGGCCGAGCAACTGGGTTTTGATGTCCACGGGATTGAGAAGGACCCCCATCCCTACCAAATCGCCTGCCGGCTTTTCGATCGGCAGCGGGTCAGGGACGCCGACATCTGGAGCTATGAAAATTATGCGAATTTCCAGGTGATCTACTATTTTCGCCCCTTTGCCGACCGGGAATTGCAACTGCGTTTTGAAAGAATGATCGAGGAAAGACTGCAACCGGGGGGGATTCTGATCGCCAACCACAAGAACAGCGAGGCGATCAGCGCCGATCTCCGCTTCCAGAGGCTGGATCCTGAGTTGCCGGTTTGGCGGAAAGCGGAACAGGCCTGACGAAATTATTGCGCAGGGCCCGCATCCCGGTAACCGGATTGGTGGTGGTCCTGCTCATCAGGACCGCGTCGGAGACCCCCTGGTCGAAGGCCCGCCGCAACAACGGTGAACGATTGCCAAAACCATGCACCAGATAGACGCAGTCGGGCCTGATGGCGTCGGTCACACGCAAGCGCACCGGTTTCAGCGAACTCAAGCCATCCTGATTTTCCAGCAAAACCAGTTCACCATGGGCCAACCCCAGCTCGCCGGCAGCCTGGTCATTCAACCACAGCTCATTCTCCGATTGCTGTTCCATCAGTCGCCGATTGTTCTGGGTGCTGCTGAGGGTATGCAGCGGGGAGCGGCCGTAGAGCAGCCGAAAATACCCCGGAGGACCGGTCGGAGGCGGAGTAAACTCCGGCAGGGATGGCTGCCCGACCTCGGCCAGGTCACGGGAGACCAACTCGATCTTGCCGCTGATGGTGGGAAAACGAAACTCTTCGCCGTCCGGGGGGCCATCAAGCTCCGGCACCACCCGCCAGGCCCCGCCCTGGCGCAGCTCATCCAGGCCCAGCGGCAGATCGATCAGGTCCTGTTCCAGGCGGGTGGCAACCTCGGGTAACCGGAACCCCCGTCCCCGCCCCAGCCGGATACTCAACTCCCGCACGATCCAATAAGGATCACGGGCCTCAAAGGCCGGCTCCAGCACCGGAAAACCGGCGGTGAAAATGGGCGGATCCGCCTCGGCTCGGAATTCGACCCGGCCATGCCGCTCCAGAAAAGTGGCTTCCGGCAGAATGATATCGGCATGGAGGGCGGCCTCACTGGGCAGCAGGTCACAGGTAAAGATGAAATCAGGCTTCTGCCAGGCCAGGGCGGTGCGATAGGGGTTGGGGTATCCCTGAAAAGGGTTCTGCCCCCAGCAGCCCAAAAACCGGATATTCTCCTGCTCCAGGCCTTGCAGGATAACGGCGGAACGGTCGCCACCGCGCCCTCGCAAAGCCTGGCCCAAACTCTCACGCCCCCTAGCGTAAAGGGATGGCGCGGCGGGCGGACCCGGCGGGGCCACCGGCAGCAGCAGGCCGCCGGGACGGCCCACCGCCCCCAGCAGGGCGCTGAGGATTGCCTGGGCTCGCAGGCGCTGAACATCATCGCCATACCAGTTGCTGTGGCGGCCGGGATGGATAATCACCGCCGGGGCGCTTTCCGCCAGCAGCAGGGCGCTTCTCTCGATACTCTCCGCGCTCAGCCCGGTCAGCTCCGCCGCCCGCTCCAAGGGATAGGCGGCGGCCAGTTGGCGCAGCTCCGCCAACCCTTCGACCCGGCTGGCGACAAACTCACGATCATAAAGACCCCGCTCTAACAGAAAGTTGCACCAACCCAGCAGCAGGGCGAGATCACTGCCGGGGCGCAACATCAGGTGCTGATCGGCCCGGGCGGCGATCGCGCTGCGACGGGGATCGGCGACGATCAGGCGGGCACCCCGGTCCCGGGCGGCCAACAGGCGGCCGAACTCGGGCAACATCAGGTTCTCTCCCTGGTGACAACCAAGCAGTACCAGGCAACGGGTGTTGCGATAGTCCAGACGGGGAGGTACTCCGGGAGAAAAGCCCAGGGTGGAGATGTAGGCCGCTTCACGGTTACAGTGGCAGTTTTCGTAGTGGGAATCGTTGACATGGGGGACCGCGAACTCGGCAAAGAGCTCCCGGATGTAGTGGGAGGATGGTCCGGCGGCAAACAGGGCCAGGGCCCCAGGCCCGGAAAGGCGCAGAGCCTCCTCCATCTTCTGGGCCACGGTATCGATGGCCTCAGCCCAGCTGATCCGCTGCCAGCTTCCGCTGCCCCGGGGCCCTCTCCGTTTCATGGGATACTTGAGC
>DSDS01000060.1 GCA_011048585.1 Desulfurivibrio alkaliphilus
CGATCAGCCAGGCTTACGTACACGGGGTACGCGGCGCTTGGCCGCTTGCCCGAACCTGCGGCACTGCTGAACGATTACAGCCCGTTAAATCGACAAGTTGTTGACCATGGTGAACGGATACGTCTTCTAGTCCCCCATTGCCGATTTTGGGGGTCGCATCGGGGGTGGCCGGTCCGCATGGCGGACTGGCTACCCCTTTCTCTTTTGGTTGCGGGCAGGTTATGCTTGGAATATCCTTGCCTTACAACGCTTATTTCTGTTAGTCTGTCCCACTTCAAGCGGTTGTGTCCAGTTTTCTTTAGTTAACATTCAGGGTCTTATTCTTATGGCGCAGGTACCCCAAAAATCGACACTGCGGGCTTCGGTGAAGGATCAATCCGGGGCCGGGAAGGTCAAGATTGGCGAACTGCTGCGCAAGGAAGGGCAGATCAGCAGTAACCAGCTCGACGAAGCCCTTGGTATACAGAAGAAATCGGGGGGCCGGCTCAGCTCGATTTTGCTCAAGCTGGGCTATATCGAGGAGAATACCGTCCTTAACTTTTTAAGCCGGTTGCACAATTACCAGCCGGTGGTGATCTCCCGCGAACCCCCCAAGGCCGATGCCCTGGCCAAGGTGCCCTTTGAGGTGGCCGCCAGGTATCTGGCTTTTCCCCTGCGCATCATCGGCAAAAACCTCTTGGTCGCCATGGCCGAGCCCACCGACACCGGGGCCGTGGAGAACCTGCAGGCCGAGATCAGAATGCCGCTCTCGGTTTGCGTCGCCACCGAAGCCGATATCATCGAGGCTTACCGCAAACATTACAAGATCAGCGACGAGGATCGGGAAAAGCTGCTGGCCCAGCAGGGCTCGGACCCGGCGGAAGAAGAGGTGGCGATCACCCAGATTGAAGATTTCGGCGCCCTGGCCTCGGAGGCCGCCGAGGGGATGGAGCTGACCAGTTTTGAGCAGGAGGATGGGGGCGATCAGTATTCCGCCTCCGATGCCCCAATCATCAAGCTGGTTAACGGTATCTTGGTTAAGGCGGTCAACGACGGGGTCAGCGATATCCATATTGAGCCCTACGAGAAAAATCTCCAGGTGCGCTATCGTCTCGACGGTTCGCTCTACAAGTCGATGAACCTGCCGCTGTCGATCAAGAACGCGCTTACTTCGCGGATCAAGATCATGGCTCAGCTCGATATTACCGAACGGCGGGTGCCCCAGGACGGCCGGATCCGGATCAAGCTGGGGCGCACCCGGGCGGTCGACTTCCGGGTTTCCAGCCTGCCGACCCTGTTCGGTGAATCCATAGTTCTGCGGATCCTCGACAAGGCCAGCCTCAATGTCGATTTGACCAAGCTGGGCTTTGAGCAGAAAACCTTCGAGATGCTCAAGCGCTGTATCTACAGGCCCCAAGGGTTGTTGCTGGTTACTGGTCCCACCGGCAGCGGCAAAACCGTGACCCTCTACTCCATCCTCAATTCGCTCAACAGCGAGGATACCAAAATCCTCACCGCCGAAGATCCGGTGGAGTTCAACTTCAAGGGGATCAACCAGGTCAACGTGATCACCGAGGTGGGGATGACCTTTGCCGCGGCGCTGAAGGCATTTCTCCGCCAGGACCCGGATATCATCATGGTGGGGGAGATCCGGGACATGGAGACCGCCGAGATCGCCATCAAAGCGGCGATGACCGGCCATTTGGTTTTCTCCACCCTCCATACCAACGATTGTCCCGCCACCATCGGCCGCCTGATCGATATCGGAGTGCCCGCCTACATGCTGGGTTCGGCCATCACCATGGTCCTCTCCCAGCGCCTGGGCCGGCGGCTTTGCAATAAATGCAAGGAGCCGGTGGATATCGCCGCCATGGACAAGCAGGAACTGATCAAGATGGGATTCGACGAAGAGGAGATTCCCGATCTGAAAATCTACGGCCCCAAGGGTTGCCCAGCCTGTAACGGGGGCGGCTACAAAGGGCGGGTCGGTTTTTTTGAGCTGATGGAGGTTACCGAGGAGGTGGCCAGGGCGATCACCGCCGAGGTTCCGGAGGATCAGCTGCGCAAGATCGCGGTGCAGGAGGGGATGACCACCCTGCGCGAGGCCGGCCTCCAGAAGATCCGGGAGGGGGTCACCAGTATCGAAGAGGTGCTGCGCCGCACCGTGGTAACCGAAGAGAGCCTGCCCGCCTATCTGGTCCATCCCGATATCGAGGAGTATCAGGATGGGGATCTGATTATCCGCCAGAACAACACCGACAAAGATTTCTTCAAGCTGGTCACCGGTTCTCTGCTGGTGGTCCGTGACGGCAAGAAGATTGCCGAAATTGTCGAGCCCGGTGAATATTTCGGCGAGATGAGCGCCATCTCGGGCGAGCCCAGGAGCGCCTCGATCATGGCCAAGGGGCGCTGCAAGGTCAAGCGTTTCCCCGGGGACAAGCTGCTGGAGGTGATCGGTAAGTACCCGGATGTGGGTCGATATCTATTTAAAACCCTGGTTGGCCGCCTTGGGCAGGCCAACAACATCATCGTCAAGCTGGCCGAAGGGCGGTCCCGGCAGTCATAGTTGTCACCCAAAGTGGTATCCGCCTGTCACAAAATGAGCATACGTTCATTTTTTTCGTATTACTTGCCGGGCCCAGGGCCGAAACAGCTTGAAAAGGTCATAAAAATTCGTTAGAAGTTTTGGTTCCGGTTCACTGTTTTATTATCCCCGGCTGTGACAGTACGGCACTGCGGCGCGCTTTTCGGGCTCTAAGCCTGGAACACGAAAGGGGAAAACCGTGCCCGGTTTCGGGGGGCCGCACTACCTGGTCCCAGAAAAAAACGGACCGTTTCGCCAGCGGTTGTCATGGGGCGGTCCTGCGAATATTGCCACCAAAAACTGAAAAACCAGGAGGAAATCTTACACCATGAGCGCCAAGATCATCAGCGGAACCGAAGTGGCCAAGGCTATTCGGGAGGAATTGAAGGCAGAGGTGGCCGAGCTTGTCGGCAAGGGGGTCACCCCCGGCCTGGTTACCATCCTGGTGGGCGAGGATCCCGCTTCCCAGTCCTACGTGGCCGCCAAAAACAGGACCGCCAAGGAGCTGGGGATCTATTCCGAGCAGATCACCCTGCCGGCCGATACCCTCGAGGCTGATCTGCTGCAGCTGGTGGAGAAGTGCAATAAAGATCCCAAGATCAACGGCATTCTGGTGCAGCTGCCCCTGCCCAAGCATATCGACGAGGCCAAGGTTCTTTACGCCATCGACCCCGACAAGGATGTGGATGGCTTTCACCCGGTCAACGTGGGCAAGA
>DSDS01000068.1 GCA_011048585.1 Desulfurivibrio alkaliphilus
GGAGCCGATCTTCCGTCAGGCCGGCGGGAAACAGCCACTGGCGCAAGGCAAAAAGCCAGAGCGCCATCAGCAAAGAAGCCAGGCCGATCTTGCCCAGACCCTTAAAAACCGGCACCAGGGGATACCCCCCCACGGTCCGGTAGAGCATAACGCTCAGAAAAATAAAGTTGGCGGTCATCGCTACCGAAATGGAGAGCGCCAGGGCCTGGTGCCGCAGCCATTCTATGGTGGCCAGAATGAAGAGCAGATTGACCGCCATGGTCAGAAAACTACCCATCACCGGATAGCGGGGCCGATCCAGGGCGTAGAAGACCGGCACCATGATCTTGACCGCGGCGTAGGCGAAAAGTCCCACGGCATAACAGCTCAGGGCCTCGGCGGTACCAATGGTGGCCAGGGTATCGAAACGGCCGTGTTGAAAAATTATCCGGATAATCGGCCGAGCCAGCAGCACCAGCCCGATCGCCGCCGGTATGCTGAGACAGAAAGCCATATTGAGCGAGGAAACATAGGTCTCCTTGAGGCGGGGAAAATCGCGCTCGGCGGCGAAGCGGGAAACCACCGGCATGGTGGCCACCGACAGAGCCACCCCGAACAGTCCCACCGGCAACCAGAAGAGCCGAAAGGCGTAGTTGAGCCAGGAGAGGGTACCCTCGGCCAGGGAGGAGGCGAAATAGGTGTTGATCAGGATGTTGAGCTGCAGGGGGGCCAGTCCCACCACCGCCGGCAGCATCAGGACCAGAATGCGACGCAGACCGGGATCGCGGAGATCCAGGTGGAAGGTAAAACGGAAACCGGTGCGGAACAGGGCCGGCAGCTGGCAGGCCAGTTGCAAAACTCCGCCCAGCAGAATACCAATCGCCATCCCGACAATGGCCGGCTGGCCGAAGCGGGGCAACAGCAGCGCCAAACCCACTCCGCCCACCAGTGAGCCCAGATTGAAAAAGCTGGAGGAGAGGGCCGGCACGAAAAAGCGGCCCTTGGTGTTCAAAATCCCCATCACCACGGCGGACAGGGATACCAGAACCAGAAAAGGAAACATGATGGCGGTAAGCCTGGCGGTCAGCTCCACCTTACCCGGGGCCCGGGCAAACTCCTCCTGGACCAGCAGCCCCACCAGCTGCTCCGAGGCCATTATCCCCACCAGGGTCAGGATACTGAGAAAAACCCCAAAAAAAACCAGCACGTTACTCGCCAGTTTCCAGGTTTCCCGCTCTCCCCGGGTAGCATTGTAGCCGGCAAAAACCGCAACGAAGGCGGCACTCAAGGCTCCCTCCCCAAAGAGATCCCGCAGTAGATTGGGGATCCGGAAGGCCACCACAAAGGCGTCAAAGGCGTAACCGGCCCCAAAGAGGATGGCAAAGGCCTGCTCCCGCACCAGCCCCAAAACCCGGCTGCACAGCACCGCCACACTGACCACCGCGGCGGAACCTGCAATGGTGGCGGTGGTGGTGTGGTGGTCGGAGGTTTTCGGCATGGGCTGGCAGCCTCGTTCTTTAGTCAAAGCTTCCCGGCCGCAAAGGGCGGGAGCGGGGCAAGGCGGAAACAACTTAGCAGGCGCAACCGGCAAAAACAAGGGTCGTTTAATCCCGACGGCTTGACACCGGGCCTGGTGGCGGAATAGTATGCCCGGCAGGCATCATTTCAACGGCAGCGCGGGTTGCGGACACAACCAACAGTTAAGATGGAGAGAGGCGGGAAAATGTCGACCTATAGCTGTGCGGTCCTGACCACCAGCGACAAGGGTTCCAGGGGGGAGCGAGAGGATACCAGCGGCCCGGCCCTGCGCCAGTTACTGGCCGAGCAGGGCTTTACCGTGGCCGGGCATGCCCTGGTACCCGACCGAATTGAGGAGATCCGCCAGGTGGTACTGGCCTGGATCGACCGGGATAGAATAGATCTGATCGTCACTACCGGGGGCACCGGCCTTAGCCCCAGCGACGTTACACCCGAAGCGGTGAGACCTCTGCTGGATCGGGAAATTCCGGGAATGGCCGAGGCGATGCGGGCCGCCAGCCTGCTCAAGACCAAAAACGCCATGCTCTCCCGCGGCCTGGCCGGCACCCGGGGGGGGAGCCTGATCATCAACCTGCCCGGCAGCCGCAAAGCCGCCTTGGAGAACCTGGAGGTGCTGCTGCCCGTTCTGTCCCACGCTCTGGAAAAAATCCAGGGCAGCACCCGGGATTGCCAGCCGTAAGGGCCGGACTCAGCAGCTTATCTCCACTATCGGCTCATCCTTCTTTTTCTTAGGCAGAGCCGCAATCTCCCCGATCAAGTAAGGTTTTTCCCCCAGGGCCTCCAGTTGGTTGCAGGCGTCTTCCGCTTCCTTGGAGTCCACCACCACCACCATCCCGATTCCGTTGTTGAAGGTCCGGCACATTTCATGCTTGGAAACTTTACCGTTTTCACGCAGAAATTCAAAAATCGGCAAAACCTCCCAACTCTGGGAGTTGAGTACCGCCCTGCAGCCGTTGGGCAACACCCGGGGAATATTGTCAATGAGCCCGCCGCCGGTGATATGAACCATCCCCTTGACCTTGTAATTCTTGATCAGGTTGAGCAGGGTTTCGCTGTAGATCCGGGTGGGGCGCAGCAGCTCCTCCCCCAGGGTGCAACCAAATTCGTCGATCCGGTCGGTGACCGAAAGTTTCATCTCCTCGAAGCAGATCTTGCGGACCAGGGAGTAGCCATTGCTGTGAATTCCGCTGGAGGCCAGGCCGATCAGGGTATCCCCCACCCGGATATCGGAACCGTCGATGATCCTTTCCCGTTCACAGATCCCGACCACAAATCCCGCCAGATCATACTCGCCACTGCGATACATCCCCGGCATCTCGGCGGTTTCCCCCCCGATCAGCGAGCAGTGGGCGATCTCGCAACCCCGGGCGATCCCCTTAACCACATCGGCGGCCACCTCGAGGTCGAGGCCGCCGGAGGCGAAATAATCCAGAAAAAAGAGAGGATGGGCCCCGGACACCGCGATGTCGTTGACACACATCGCCACCAGGTCAATGCCGATGGTATCATGCTTGTTGCACATCTGGGCGATCATCAACTTGGTCCCCACCCCATCGGTGGAGGAGACCAGCACCGGATCCTTGTACTTGCCGCTGCCCAAGGCAAACAGCCCACCAAAACCACCGATGCCGGTCAGGACCCCGGAACGGAAGGTGGCGGCAACCATCGGCTTGATCCGTTCCACAAATTCGTTACCCCTGTCAATATCAACCCCGGCCTCGGCGTACCGGGAGTTTTCCTTCTTAGCCATA
>DSDS01000094.1 GCA_011048585.1 Desulfurivibrio alkaliphilus
CCAACCGGGTTGCTGCTCGTCGGCCACCGCGCCTTTGCCGCTGTACTCGATGCGGAAATCGGCCACCCGGTTGGAGAGTACCGCGTTGTCGGCGGTGATGTCGTCGGGCCGGACCAGGCCGGAAAGGATGATGAACTGGGTTTCGTTGTTGACCCGCACCTCTTGGTAGGCCCGCACCACCAGGTTGCCGTCCATGGTTTTGTCGATCACCCGGGCGGAGATGGTGGCGGACACGTTGTTGTCGCGGGAGGTGCGGCCGGTGCCTTCGAACTCCTTGTTGATCCGGGCCTGGACGGTGCCGTAGCGGTCGATGAAATCACCCAGGCCGAAAAAGGAGTCGATGCCACCGGCCACACTGGACTCCCGTTCCGTTTTGGTGTTGGCGTTGCTGCGCCCGCTGGAGCTCTCCACCACCCGAACCAGGAGAATGTCCCCCACCTCCCGGGCCCGGTTGTCCCGGTAGAGATCTAGGCCCTGGCTACCGTTGTAGATGGCGCCTTCCCGGGCGACCTCCCGCGGGGTTTCATGTTCCGGCAGGGCGTAGCGTTCCGGCAGTCGCTGGGAAGGAGCCAGTTCGGCCGAGTTGCCGCCGAAGGTGGAGCAGCCCCCCAGCCCCAGGGCCAGGGCCGGGATGAGCAGCATCAATAGATTACGCATGGCGATTCCTCCTCAAAACGTGGTTTCCACGGTGGCGCTGTCCACCACCCGGGCCTGGATCTCCTGGCGGCTCATCAGGTTGCGGACCCGGACCAGATCACCCCGGGCGCCGGTATCCCGGACCTCGCCGGGGGCGCTGACCAGGATCCGGCCGTTGCCGGCCACGATGTTGACGCGATCCCCCCGGCGGACCAGGGGGGGGTCTTCCAGCAGATTGCCGTAAACGATGGCTCCGGCCTGGAGGGTGGTCCGGGACTGCTTGCCCACCGCCAGGCCGGGATCGGCGATGAAGTTGGAGTCCAGCATGCTGATCTCCCGGCGAAGTACCAGCAGATCGTCGGGGCCGATCACCTCGCCCCGGTTGATCCGTCGGGCGGTGACCACCACCTCCCCCAGGCGCAGCAGGTTGGCGCTTAGTCGCACCCGCTCCTGTTCCCGGCCGTTGACCAGCAGGGTAACCTGCAGGCTCTGGCGGCCCAGGCGGCTGGGTTCGGGCCGGCTTTCCAGGCGGTAATCCAGGATGCCCGCCGGAATTTGCACGCTTTCGGGAAAGGCGGAAAAACCGCTGAGGCTCAACTCCTCCCGGGGCCAGACGCTCTCTTTGGCGATGATGGCGGCAAAAATTTCCTCCAGCTCGCCGGGGCCCAAAGTGATCACGGCGGCTCCCCGGGCCGGGACCGGGGTCAGCCCCGCGGTCAGCAGCAACCCAATCAGGGTCGAAAAAATCAGTTTTTTTACGGTCATGGCGCTTGCTCCTTCAGGGGCTGGGCCTAGCGTTTCAAGGTGTTGGCCACTTCCAGCAGCTGATCGGCGGTCTGCACCGATTTAGAGTTCATCTCAAAGGCCCGCTGGGTGATGATCAGGTTGACCAGCTCCTCGGTGACATCAACATTGGAAACCTCCATGAAGCGTTGCAGCACCACCCCCACCCCCTCGGTGCCGGGATCGGCCTCACGGGGAGCACCCGAGGCCTCGGTGGAGCGGAAAAGATTGCCGCCCTCGGCCCGCAGGCCGCCGGGGTTGACAAAATCGTGGAGGGTGAGCTGACCGTTGGCGATGATCTCCTGGGCCGCGTTCTTGGCCTCGATGATCCCGTTGGCCCCGATGCTCAGGCTGGTGGTCTCGGGCGGAATCACGAATTCCGGCTGCAGGCGGTCACCGTTCTGGGTGACGATAAAGCCGTCGGCATCACGGGTGAAGGCACCGGCCCGGGTGTAAAATTCCTCCCCATCCCGCATCACCTGAAAGAAACCCCGGCCCTCGATGGCCAGGTCCAGGTCGTTGCCGGTTTCGTGAATGCTGCCCTGGGTGAAGATCTTCTGGGTGGAGGTGGCTATCACCCCCAGGCCCACCTGGATGCCGGAGGGCACCTGGCCGCCGTCGATGGTCTCCGCCCCCACCGCCCGCAACTCCTGGTAGTAGAGGTCTTCGAACTGGGTCCGGCTCTTCTTGAAGCCGGCGGTGTTGACGTTGGCCAGATTGTTGGAGATGGTGTCCAACTGCAACTGCTGGCCCCGCATGCCGGTGGTGCCGGAATATAGTGCACGGATCATGGTTTCCTCCTTGTTGGTGCCGAAGCTATGGTTGCTGCTAGCCTAATTTGCCTACTCTGCGTACCGCCAGATCGTCCATCTCGTCCACCGCCTGGACCATCTTCTGCTGGGCCTCGTAGTTGCGGTAGAGGTCGATCATCGAGGTCATCTCCTCCATGGAATTGACGTTGGATTTTTCCAGAAAACCCTGGCGTACCTGAAAGTCCAGGGCCGCCATCTCTTCCCCCTCCTCGGTGAGCCGAAAGAGATTCCGGCCCTCCTTGACCAGGGCTGTCAAATCGTTGACGGTTACGATCTCCAGTTGGTTTACCATGGCCCCGTCCACCAGAATCCGGCCGTGGCGGTCCACGCTGAAGTCAGCACTTTCCAGGACCACCGGGCCGCCGTCCCCCAGGACCAGGCCGCCGCCGGGCAGCCGCAGCTGGCCTAAGGGGTCCAGCTCGAAATTGCCGGCCCGGCTGTAGCGCACCCCCTGATCGGTCTGAATGCGGAAGAAGCCGTCGCCGGTGATGGCCAGGTCGAGGGGGTTGCCGGTGGGCTGGGTGTTGCCCTGCTGCTGGTCGGTGAGAATGTTGAGGGCCTTGCCCACCCGTTGACGATCCCGGGTGACGTTGTAAAGCATCTCCCAGAAGGTCACCGATTCGCGCTTATAGCCCACGGTGTCGACGTTGGCCAGGTTGTTGGCCGCCTGGTCCAGGCGCCGCTCCTGGGCCAGCATGGTTTCAACCCCTTCGATCATCCCCAGGCGGTTATGGATATACATAGCTTCTCCTCCGGTGGTTTGGTTCCCGTGTCGGAGGTGACTCTATGCAATCATCGTGCCACTTTTGGGGGCATCTCCTGGTTGGTTCGGTAGATAAAGGCGAGGATTTCGGCGACCAGCAGGTAGGTTTCGGGGGGGATCTCCTGGTTGAGATCCAGGCGGGAGAGGATTTCGGTGAGGTCGGCGTCCTGGTGGATGGGGATCTGGTACTCGCGGGCCAACTCGATCAATCTTTCCGCCAGCAGGCCGCTGCCTTTGGCCACCATCCGCGGGGCG
>DSDS01000100.1 GCA_011048585.1 Desulfurivibrio alkaliphilus
GCGAGCAAACCGGAGGAACCGATCAGCACAGAAGATTCCGCCACCCCGACCGCCAACCCCTGCCAAATATGTCCGGAACATGACCACTTGCAACCAAATCAACCACCGCGAAACCCTCTGCGTCCGGCCCATGGGCGTGGATGATCTGGCCGAGGTTTTCCATATCGGCGAATTGATCTTCACCGCCGAATATTCCCCCAGCCTCTACCGCACCTGGGATGAGTATGAGGTGATCTCCATGTTCAACAGCGACTCGGAACTCTGCCTGGTGGCGGAAAGCGGCGACAGAATCGTCGGCTTTGCCCTGGGCACCACGGTGGATAAACACCATTCCGCCTGGAAATACGGCTACCTGGTCTGGCTGGGGGTCTGCCCCAAGGCCCAAAAGCTGCGGGTGGGGCAAAATCTGTTCAAGAAGATGAAGCGACGGATGCAGGCCCAGGGGGTGCGGATGATCATTGTCGATACCGACGCCGACAACCGGGCGGGCATCGATTTTTTCACCAAGCTGGGCTTCGGCAACATCCAGGAACATGTTTACATGACCCTGAATCTGGATCGCCAGGCCAAGAAAAAAAAGAGAAAGAAAGAGAAGAAAGAGAAACCGGATGCCGCCAACCCCTGATCCGCGTCAACTGTGGAAGTCCATCGACCAGGAGGCCCTGCGCCGGCTGTTGGTGGAGATGATCGACATCTATTCCCCCTCCGGCAAGGAGGAGGATATCCAACTCCACCTGGAGGAGACCCTGCAGGCCGGCGGCTTTGCCGTCCACCGGCAGGAGGTGGAGGAGAAACGCTGCAATCTGGTGGTCCCTCTGGGCTGGCGGGAACCCAAGCTCTACCTGGTGGGCCATGTCGACACCATCACCGCCTGGGACCTGGAGGAGTACGGGGCGCGGTGGGAAAACGATCGTCTTTACGGGCTGGGCAGCGCCGACATGAAGGGCGGCTGCGCCGCCATGGTAGCCGCCTTCCTGACCCTGGCCAAAGCGCTGCCCCAAGAGCAGCGCCCGCCGGTGGGCCTGCTCCTGGTGGTGGGTGAGGAGGAGAACGGCGACGGCAGCACCGCCTTTCTGGAAAGCTATCGGCCGCCCTGGGTGGTGATCGGCGAGCCCACCGGGCTGGTCCCCAACTTCGCCCACTACGGCTACCTGGAGGCGGTGTTCACCACCCGCGGCCGCCAGACCCACTCCTCCCTGCCGGAACTGGGCCACAACGCGGTGGAATCGATGTTGCGAGTCCTGCTCCATCTGGGGCGTGACCCCCTCTTTGACCGCAGCAACTCCCAGATCGTCTATTCAATTCGAGAAATGAGCTCGTCGCGAGCCGGTTTCGTGGTCCCCGACCGCTGTGAAACCTGGATCGACCTGCATCTGCCACCCCAGTTGGACCCGGCCCAGGTGGAAGCGGCGATCCGCAATCGGGTCGCCGGGGCGCCGGCCCTGATCCCCGAACTGGACCTGGAGTTTGAGTGCAACTTTTCCGCGCCGGGTTACAGCCTGGAGTTGGACAACCCCCTCACCGAGCAACTGCGCCAAACCTATGGCCAGCTCAAGATCCCTTGGAGCCAGGACGCCTTCCGCTCCCACTCCGACGGCAATCTGTTCCACCTGGCCGGGGTCAAACCCTTGATTCTGGGCCCCGGCGCCCTGGAGGTGGCCCACACCCCGGAGGAGCACACCTCCCTTAGTCAGGTCCTTGCTGCCGTCAAGATCTATCTGGCCCTCTGCCTGGCCGCGGAAAAGCTCTAAATCCGGCCGGGTCCCGCCGGTAATAGAGGGCCAGCTGACGGTAAACCTCGGGCAAAATCCGGCGCAGGTGGGCAGGGGCCATAAAAAAATATTCACTGCAAACCGCGAAAAATTCACCGGGGTCCTGGCCGGCGTAAGGGTCCAGCGAGGGTTTAATTCCGTTATCCAAATTAGCCCGCAACCTCTGATAGGCCCTGTCCATGACCGCGTCCCACTCCGCCCCATCCATGCCGCGGGGCAGCGGCGGGGTGCCGTTGACCGTGCCGCTGGCCATATCGAGCTTATGGGCGAATTCATGAATTATCACATTGCCAGCCGGGCCGTGGGGATAGGCCCCCGGAGCGCAATCGGCCCAGGAGAGCACCACCGGCCCGCCGGCCCACGATTCTCCGGCCAACACCTCTTGGCCGCTATGGACGATACCGTCCTCGTCGGTCTCCTCCCGGGGGGCGACAAAACTGTCCCGGTAGATCACCATCGAAGTCCAACCGGCGTAGCATTCCAGGCCGAGATTGAGAATCGGCACGCAGGCCTGGGCGGCGATGGCCACCCGCATGAAGGGGGTGACCTGGAAACCGTGGGCCCCGTAGAACTCCTTCCGGGCCAGAAAGATGGTGGCCAGCTCCCGCAGTCGCCGCCGTTCCCGCTCATCAAGCCCGGCGAACAGCTCCTTGGGGTGAACCAGGGCTCGGCGCCAAAGATTATCGGGCAGGGCCGCCCGTCGCAGCAGCCTTTGCCGCCGCCAGTCCTTAAACCATCGCCACATCAGCCGCTCCCTGGCCTGATTGCCCTGGTTTTTCGCCCTTTCCCATTGACACCCGGCCCCCTTTTGAATAGCATTCTCACCCTGTAACCATTCAACCTTCATAAGACCAAGGAGAATGAAGGATGTATCGGAAAATTATTGCCATGGGGTTGACCGCCTGCCTGTTGCTGGTGGCTGCCGCGGTCGCGGCGCAACAAGCCGGCCACAAAAACGTCTTTACCTTTCGGGCAGGATTTCCCGCCTGGCAAAACAAACCCTATCCGATCAGTGTCCGTTAACCCACCGTGAACAGCAAAGACGACCTCAACCGGCACGACGCCCGGGGCCGGGCCTACCAGGCACTTTCAGCCCTCTACCATCCCCCCGCCGCAACGCTGGAGGCCGTACTGACCAGCCTCAAGGGGGGCCTGGAGCTGTGCTATCCCGAGCTGGCCCCCTATGCCGACGACCTGCTGGCCGAATACCGCGAGCAACCCGACCTCGGCGAACTGCGGGACGACTACACCCGACTCTTCCTGGGACCCGGCCCGCTGGTGGCCGTCCCCTACGGCTCCTTTTACCTGGACGGCGGCCGCACCATGGGGCCCACCACCCTGGAGGCCCAGCAACATTACCGAGCGGTGGGCCTGAAACCCGGCGGCAAGTTCAAACAACCCCCGGACTTCATCGCCACCGAGCTGGAGTTTATGTTTTTCC
>DSDS01000153.1 GCA_011048585.1 Desulfurivibrio alkaliphilus
GCCTCAACCCGACCTCCGTTCCGGCAAGCATGGAGGAGAGTCCCGGCCCCACCCAGCTTCTGAAGAAACAGCTGACCTGGTATTTTCTGCTGCGGGTGATCTTTCTGACCCTGATTCTGGGGATCACCGCCGTGCTGGAGGCCAAGGGCCACCGCCTGCCCAGCGACAAATTGCACTACCCTCTGCTCTTCATTGGTGGGGTCTACCTCTTCACCATCGCCTCGGCGGCGCTGGCCGCCCGGGTCAGGGAACCGCGGCGCTTCGCCACCCTGCAGATCATCTTCGATATTCTGCTGATCTCCACCCTGGTCTTTTTCAGCGGCACCAGCCACTCCCTGTTCACCGTGGCCTACTTTCCGCCCATCATCGTGGCCGGTTTCATGCTGTTCAAGCGCTGCGCACTGCTGATGGCGGCGATCAGCACCATCACCTACGGGACCATGCTTTTCCTGGAGTTCAGCCAGTACAGCTTCGACATCCTGATCAGCGCCCCCCGCCCGGCCGCCAGCCTGGAGCGGCTGCTCAACCTGCTGGCCATCAACGGCATCTCCTTCTTCCTGGTGGCCGCCCTGGCCACCCTGCTGGCTACCCGCCTCTCCCGCACCGAAGAGGCGCTCTCCCGCACCACTAACCAGTTCGACCGCCTCACGCTGCTCTACAAGCAGATCTTCGACGATATCACCACCGGCATCATCACCGTGGACCAAAACTGGGTGATCAGCTCCTTCAACCGGGCCGCGGAAAAGATCACCGGCTACCAGGCGGCGGAGGCGGTGGGGAGACGGATGGATCGGATTTTCCCCGGCATCAAGCCGGCCGAGGAGCTCGCCGCTACCGGCCGGGCCGAAACCAAACTGGTCCGCAAGGACGGCGAGCAGGTGCCGGTGGGTTACTCCTGGAGCCGGCTCTACAGCGCCAGGCCGGAGGAGAACAACTTTATCCTTTCCCTCCAGGACCTCAGCCGGATTCGCGAAATGGAGGCCAAGGTCCGCCAGAGCGAAAAGATGGCGGCGGTGGGCGAAATGGCCGCCGGCATCGCCCATGAGTTTCGCAACCCCCTGGCCGCCATCTCCGGCTCGGCCCAACTGCTGGAACAACGCTTAAAGGACCAACCGGCTCAGGAGAAACTGTTGCGGATCATCAGCCGGGAGTGCGACCGCCTGGAGGCGGCGGTGAGGAATTTTCTCCTTTTCTCCCGGCCGGCCAGGCCCAGACAGGAGTGGCTCCAGCTCAAGGAGGTGATCCATGAAAGCGCGACCCTGCTCGGCAAGACCCCGACCTGGGGGCCGCGACACCGCCTGGAGCTGGACTTTCCGGATCAGACCAGAGTTTGGGCCGATCGCGATCAGCTCAAGCAGATCCTGCTCAATCTGCTGAGCAACGCCTGCCAGGCGATGCCCGACGGCGGCACCATCAGTTGCAACGCCAGCCCGGCCTGGCGGGACGATCAGCAGGTGCTGCTGATCCGTCTGCGGGACAACGGGCCGGGACTGGACCCGGCCATCCGGCGCAAGATTTTCGACCCCTATTTCACCACCCGCCAGGACGGAACCGGCCTGGGACTAGCCATCGTTCACCAGATTATCAGCGGCCATGGCGGCAGTATCAGCGTCGAAAGCAGCCCCGGCCAGGGCACTCTCTTTGTAATTCAGTTGCCCAACGGACCGGGTTGACTTTGCCTTGAAAGATGTTAAGGTAGGCGGGTTTTACACTTCTTGACCGGAACCGGGACTCCTTCCCTTCCGGCAGTCCCGCACCAACCCCTGGTTAACACAAGGAATCAGCCGCCGTGGAACTAAACGTCTTCAGCATGTTCATGGAAGCAGGGATAACCATCAAGTCAGTTATCCTGTTGCTGCTCTTTTTCTCCCTTTACTCCTGGTTCATCATTTTTCAGAAGGAGACCCTTTACCGCAAGGTGCGTCGGGAATCGGCGGAATTCACCGAACGGTTCTGGAAAAGCAAGGATCTGGCCGAGGCCCACCAGAATGCCAAGGAGAATGACCTGGCCCCGGAGGCGCTGATCTTTCAAACGGCCTACCAGGAGTTACAGAAACTCAACAAATCCCGGAGCGGCGAGACCCGGCTGGAAAACCGGCTGGCCGGCATGGAGCCATTGAAACGGGCGGTCAATAAAAGCCTGAGCATGGAGATCGCCCGCCTGGGCCGCTCCCTGCCCTTCCTGGCCTCCACCGGCAGCGCCAGCCCCTTTATCGGACTGTTCGGCACGGTTTGGGGGATCATGACCTCCTTCCATGAGATCGGGGTGCGGGGTTCCGCCTCCCTGGCCGTGGTGGCCCCGGGTGTCTCCGAGGCCCTGGTGGTCACCGCCGCCGGCCTGGCGGTGGCGATCCCGGCGGTGGTGTTCTATAACCACTATACCAACCAGCTGAATGATATCGAAGGGGGATGTCAGGCATTTGCCACCGACTTCCTCAACCTGATCGAGCGGGATTTTCTCGCCCGTCGATCCACCGCCCCCGGGCAATAATCATGGGGGAATCGCGCGATGGCTTTTGATTCTTTCCCCTCCGGCAAGGGCCGCCAGCTGGTGTCGGGCATCAACGTGACCCCTTTGGTGGATGTAATGCTGGTGCTGCTGATCATCTTCATGATCGCCGCCCCCATGATGACCCAGGGAGTGGACGTCGACCTGCCGGAGACCACCGCCCGCCCCCTGCGCCAGACCGAAGCTCCGGTGATCATCACCATTGCCAAGGATGGCGAACTCCATTTCGACGATGTCGCGGTGAGCCGCCTGCTCCTGGGGCAGCAACTGCAAAACCTGGCCCAGCGGCGGGGCACCGAGCAGACCATTCTCCTGCGGGCCGACCGGGAGGTGCCCTATGGCCTGGTGGTGGCGGTGATGGCCGACGTTAAGGAGGCCGGTTTCGACCAACTGGGGATGATCACCCAGCCCCCACAACGGTGAGCCAACACCTAATTTGGCACGGGAGTCAGGTGAACCATCAACCGTACAGAGCCGGAAGCCAGGAGCAACCGTGGGGCATTCCGCTGGCCCTGGCGGCGGCGATCCACCTGCTGGCCCTTTTGCCGGCCATGGTCGCTCCCCATCTGAGCTTTTTCCAGCGCCAGCGGATGCCGGATTTCCAAACCGTCAGTCTGATCAACGTGGCCGAACTGCCGGCCCCGCGCTCGCCGGCGGCCCCGACCCCGCCC
>DSDS01000046.1 GCA_011048585.1 Desulfurivibrio alkaliphilus
ACAGGTTCGATCCCTGTTTCGCCCACCATTCCGATATTCAGGGGTTGTAGCTCAGCTGGTTAGAGTGCTGGCCTGTCACGCCAGAGGTCGCGGGTTCGAGCCCCGTCAACCCCGCCAGAAAAAATAAAGGGAAATCAAGCTGATATGCTTGGTTTCCCTTTTTGTTTTTTGGGGGTGCTGGGGGTGGTCTTTAATGGTAATTTTTGGGTGATTCGGGGATTTTTTTTATCCGTTTTGGGTAAATTTTGGGTAACGGCTATTTAAAGTGGCTTTCATCAGCTGGACCAGCGATGCATCCCGCAGCCTAGGGATGCCCGACCGGCCAAGCAGGTATGGTGCCTCTCAGGTCTCCGCCTCCTCCGGGCAGGTGGCGGGCAGCGGCCAGGAATTGGCCGAAGGGGCTTCGGAACAGGCGGCCTCCCAAGAAGAGACCTCCGCCTCCCTGGAGGAGATATCTTCCATGACCAAGCAGAACGCCGAGAACTCAGGCACCGCCGACACCTGATGCGGGAGGCCAACACCATCGTCAAGAAGGCCGGGGACTCCATGGCCGAACTGACCAACTCCATGCAGGCGATCAGCAAGGCCAGCGAGGAGACCAGCAAGATTATCAAGACCATCGACGATATCGCCTTCCAGACCAACCTACTGGCCTTGAACGCGGCAGTGGAAGCCGCCCGGGCCGGCGAGGCCGGAGCCGGCTTTGCGGTGGTGGCCGACGAGGTCCGCAACTTGGCGATGCGGGCGGCCGAGGCGGCCAAGAACACCGCCGAGTTGATCGACGGCACCGTAAAACGGGTAAACGCGGGCTCGGAGTTGGTCAGCCGGACCAACTCAGCTTTTGGCGAGGTGGCTGAGAGCACCGCCAAGGCCACCAGTTTGGTAGGCGAGATCGCGGTGGCCTCCGCCGGCCAGTCCCAGGGGATCGGCCAGTTGAACCAGGCCATGCTGGAGATGGATGCCGTGGTCCAGGGTACCGCTGCCAATGCCGAAGAGTCCGCGGCGGCCACCGAGGAGCTCAGCGCCATGGCTTCTCAGATGAAGGATTTTGTCGGCGATCTGATCGCTATGGTGGAGGGCGGCGGCGCCAAACGGCTAACCGCCACTGATCGCCCCGCCCCCCCCCGACCCCCGGGCGGTCCATCGCCCTTCCAGCTCAACGGCCGGCAATCGTGCCCGTTAGGGCCAAACCGGCAGCCAAGCCAAGCCCAAAAGGAAACGCCGCCGAGGTTATCCCCTTCGACGACGACGATTTTAAGGAGTTCTAGGCTTCCCCTCCCGGCGTCCAGCTCACCCCCTGTGGCGGGACACCTCCCCCCTCTCACCGGATCCGTTGTGCTCCGCACCGTTAAGCGAGGCTTATCGCAATGAATAGCGAAGTAAAAAGCCCGGGGGAGGATTTGCTTGACAATCGCCGCCGCCGGGGGCTATGTTCCGCTTTCTCTTGAGGCCCCGTGCGCTAAGCTCCGATCCAGGATAATCAGACCATGCTGGCACAAATCCAACGCTTGGGCGAACGTACCACATATCTCGTGCAGGATCTGGGGCGGATGGGCGTTTTCCTGGCCCGGACCTTGGGCGCCCTTTTTCAGCGCCCCTTCCGCTGGCGGGAGGTGGTGCGTCAAACCCGCTTGATCGGGGCCAACTCCTTTTTCGTAATCTTCTTCACCGCCGCCTTTACCGGGATGGTTCTGGGTCTGCAGGGCTATTACACCCTGCGGAAGTTCGGAGCCGAAGGGGCTTTGGGTTCGGCGGTGGCCCTCTCCCTGATCCGGGAACTGGGGCCGGTGCTTACCGCCCTGATGGTGATCGGCCGAGCCGGTTCGGCCATGTGCGCCGAGATCGGCATCATGCGCAACTCCGAGCAGCTTGATGCCTTGGAGTGCATGGCGGTGGATCCCTTTCGCTATCTGATCGCCCCCAAACTGCTGGCCACCATGATCTCGATTCCGATTCTGACCCTGATCTTCAATGTGGTGGGGATTTTCGGCGGTTATCTGGCGGGAGTGGTGTTGTTGGGGGTCAATGCCGGCTCCTACTTCTCCGGCATGGAATTGAGCGTGGTCAACCAGGATATCCGGATGGGGGTGGTTAAATCCTTCCTCTTCGCCCTGCTGGTGGTTTGGATCTGCACCGCCCGCGGCTACTTTGTCCATGTGATCCGGGGGGCCGGTTTCGGAGCCGAGGGGGTGAGCCGGGTAACCACCCAGGCGGTGGTCTTCTCCTCCATCTCCGTCCTGGTCTGGGATTATCTGTTGACGGCGGTGCTGCTGTGAGTGAGATCATCCGCTTCGAGCAGGTCAGCAAGTCATTTGGCAGCCAAAAGGTGCTGGACGGGGTCGATTTTTCCATCGTCAACGGACGGACCACGGTGATCGCCGGGGCCAGCGGCCAGGGCAAGAGCGTCACTCTTAAGCTGATCCTGGGTCTGCTTAAACCCGATTCCGGTCGGGTGTGGGTTCTGGGCCAGGATGTCGGCGGCTTGTCCGGGCGGAAGCTTAACGAACTCCGGATGAATTTCGGGGTGCTTTTCCAGGGCGCGGCCCTGCTGGATTCCTTGACCGTGTTTGACAACGTGGCCTTGCCTCTGGAGGAGCGGACCGGTTTAAATGGGGGGGATATCCGGGCTAAGGTCCTGGGTACCCTGGAGCAGCTGGGGCTTAACGGTCACGAGGATAAGTTTCCCGCCCAGCTTTCCGGGGGGATGAAGAAAAGGGTGGGGTTGGCCCGGGCCCTGATGCTGCAGCCGAAAATCATGCTTTTTGATGAGCCGACCACCGGTCTTGACCCTGAGAAATCGCTGGAGATCTACCGGCTTTTTCTCGAAACCCAGCGCAAATTCGGCTACACTTCGGTGATAGTCAGTCATGATATTCCCAAAATTTACAACCTGGCCGACCAGGTGATCATCATGGGTTCGGGCAAGGCCAAGAGTTTTGCCGGGCCCGAGGATATTCAGCGCAGCGATGATCAGGAAATCCGGCACTTTGTGCAAATAACCATGGGCAACATATACACGAGCAGGGATCTGGAAAATGGCTGATAAAAAGAATCTTGATCTGGTGGTGGGGCTCTTTATTCTGGCGGGTTTTTTCTCCTTCGTCTACCTTCGGTAAATCTGGGTGAATTTTCACCCTTTTCCGCTAAACGGCAGTACCAGGTCC
>DSDS01000103.1 GCA_011048585.1 Desulfurivibrio alkaliphilus
ATTTAACGGGCTGTAATCGTTCAGCAGTGCCGCAGGTTCGGGCAAGCGGCCAAGCGCCGCGTACCCCGTGTACGTAAGCCTGGCTGATCGCCCGAAGATGCGGTGCTGCTGAACGATTACAAGGAGGATCCCAGATGAGTAAAATCGGACGCAACACCCTCTGCCCCTGCGGCAGTGGCCGCAAGTTCAAAAAATGCTGTCTTAACCTCCAGCGGGAAACCGGCCGGGAGGTCCCCCGGCCCTCCGCTCCCCTCTCCCTGACCCGGGAGATCCAGGTGCTCCAGGAGATGGCCGCCCAGGGTCAGCCCCTCTTCAAGGCGATGGGAGTTTTTATCCTTTTTGCCACCGAGGAGGGTGATGCCTGGGTGCTGGAGGTAAGCGAAATGGATGCCCTGCAGGTGGCGGCGGCCGGCCAGGCTCTGGAGGTGGAGATTGTCGAGGATTCCCAGACCCTGGAGATCGGCTGGTCCCATCGCTTCCAGGTCAAAAACAAAAAACTGCTCATGACCAGTTACGCCGAGCAGGCGGAAAGCTACCCCTCCGCCTGCCCGGTCCGGAAAATCGAGGCGGCAATCAGCGAGATTCGCCAAAAGATCTCACCGGAACTGCTGAAGTCGATCCATCTGCGGGAATAAACGGCTACCTAACCTTGAAGTCGAGGGCCTGCAACTGCTGGCCCGCCTCATCCAGCAGTTCCACCCGCCAGTCACCGGTGCGGCGATCCAGGATTACCGAGGAGAAGGTGCGCCAGCGGGGACCCTGGCGCAGTCCCAGGTTTACCCGGGCAACCTCCTGGCCGTTACGGGACCAGAGGAAGGTGACCTGGGTGTCCCGGCTGATCTGGCGGGCCTCGATAAAGGCATAGATCTTATCCAGTTCGGCGGCGAAAAGATCGGCAACCCCCACCGGCTCCCGCTCCTCCACCGCGGCGGCCACCACCATCCTTTCCAGCCTGAAAAGCTCACCTGTATCCGCCTGGACCAGACCGGGCCAGGCGGCAACCAAGGCCAGCACCACGTACGGCAATAACTTACGCATCATAGTATCCTCCTGTCAGGTGTAGTTCCTCCCCGTTTGAACAACAGGGCCATTGTGACCCCACCGGCGGCGGGATGTCAAGGTGCTTTTACGGGGAGACCAAGGGACGGAGGCGAGCCAGAGTTTTGGGGCCGATGCCGGGAACAGCCAACAGTTGCTCGCTGTTGAGGAACGGGCCGTGGAGCTGACGGTGTTCGATGATCCGTCCAGCCAGAGCGGGCCCGATGCCGGGCAGAAAAGTCAGGGTTTGCAGATCGGCCTGATTGAGGGAAATGGGGGCAAAGGTAAAGATGGCCAGGCGGGATGGCTCCACCTGGCCGGTCAAGAGTTCGAAATCAAGGGTGGAGTAACCGGAGGGGTTAGGGGTGAAACCGGAAGCCGGCCCGGGGCCCGGGTTGCTCCCGGGAAGGCCGGTCAGCCAGATGACCAGCCCCAGGCAAATGAGCAGGACCAGCGACAGCCGGTGATTCGGCGGCCACGGTTCAGGCTGTTTCCCGGTTTCTTTCATCCTTCATCAATTTATAGGTGATGCTGTCCACCAGGGCCTGCCAACTGGCCTCGATGATGTCGTGGGAAACCCCCACCGTGCCCCAGGTGGAGGAATCATCTCGGGATTCGATCAGCACCCGTACCCGGGCGCCGGTGCCGTGTTCGCTGGCCAGCACCCGCACCTTGTAGTCCTGCAACTCCACCGCCTGCAACTGGGGATAAAAACCGTTCAAAGCCTTGCGCAGGGCGTTATCGAGGGCGTTAACCGGCCCGTTGCCCAGGGCGGCGGCATGCACGGTCTCCCCCCCCACCTCCAGCAGGATGGTGGCCTCTTCCATCTGAATTTCACTCTTTTCAGCGCCACCGGGCACCTTTTGGCTTAAAACCCGGAAACCCTTCAGTTGAAAATACTCCTTGCGGGTGCCCAGGGCCTGGCGCATCAGGAGTTCAAAGGAGGCCTCGGCCCCCTCATACTGATAGCCCTGGGTCTCCAGCTTCTTGAGTTTTTTGAGGATGGAGCTGACCAGGGGGTCTTGGCTGTCCAGATCGATCCCGAACTTTTTCGCCTTATGCAGGATATTGCTGCGGCCGGCCTGGTCGGAGATCAGAATCCGGCGGATATTACCCACCCGCTCCGGGGCGATATGCTCGTAGGTCAGGGGATTGCGCTTAACGGCGCTGACATGAATTCCCCCCTTATGGGCGAAAGCCGCCTGGCCAACATAAGGCTGGTACTTATTGGGCGTTAAATTGCCAAGTTCGGAGACAAACCTGGAAGTTTCCGTGAGCTTGATCAAGTTCTCGGCGGCGGTGAAGTAGCCCTTCATCTTGAGGGCCAGCCCGGGCATGATCGAGGTCAGGTTGGCGTTGCCGCACCTTTCGCCGATGCCGTTGATGGTGCCCTGGACCTGGGTCGCCCCCAGGGAGACGGCCACCAGGGAGTTGGCCACCGCGCACTCGGCGTCGTTATGAGCATGGATCCCCAACTCGGCCGAGGGCAGATGTTTGCGAACCTCGCTGACAATGGCGGCGATCTCGTTGGGCAGGGTTCCGCCGTTGGTGTCGCAGAGGACCAGGCACTGAGCCCCCCCGGCAACCGCCTTCTCCAAGGTGGTCAGGGCGTATTCGGGGTTGGCTTTATAACCATCGAAGAAATGCTCGGCATCGTAGAAGAGAAACTCCACGCGGGGCCGGAGGTGGGCCAGGGAATCCTCGATGATCTGCAGGTTATCGGCCAGTTCGATCCGCAGGGCGTCACGAACATGGATATCCCAGCTTTTCCCGAAGATGGTGATCGCCCTGGTTCCGGCGGCCAGCAAGGCCGCCAGATTGGGATCCTGATCGGGAGGGTTGCTGAAGTTACGGGTACTGCCAAAGGCCGCAACCACGGTGTGTTTCAACTCATAGTTGCGAATCTCTTCAAAATAGCGGGTGGAGGCGGGGTTGGCCCCGGGCCAGCCGCCCTCCACGAAATCGATCCCCAACTCGTCAAGCTTGAGGGTGATCCGCAGCTTGTCCTCCACCGAAAGGTTGAAATTCTCGGCCTGGGTTCCATCCCGGAGGGTAGTATCATAGATGACAAGTTTGGAAGTCATGGCCACCGCCTGAGCA
>DSDS01000014.1 GCA_011048585.1 Desulfurivibrio alkaliphilus
ACCATCACCGTGGTGGTGGAGGAGGATTGGGTAATGGCGGTGGTTCCGAAACCGGTGACGATGCCGGTCACCCGGTTGCGGGTCATTCCCTTGAGAATCGCCCGCAGCTTGCCGCCGGCCACCTTCTGCAGCCCGTCACTGAAAACCTTCATCCCGTAGATGAAAATCCCCAGGGAACCGATCAACTGCAGAAAATCAAATAAAGAGTAGCTCATGCAACCCCACTTGGGTCCGGACCCCGCCGCCGTCGGCAGCAGTCCTTAACCGAAAGCTAAACAAACTCTAATATTGTGCCCGCTTTTACTATAAGACCCAAGCAAAGGTCAACCGAAAACGGTTTTTTCTTGACGTTGTTTTCCTCCTCGACATAGAGTGAGAACATAGTCCATTAGGATAACTAGATCGGCTTGTTGCTTGCCGGTCAGGGTTCTGGCGGCCGGGGAGGAAGGGGATGAAACGCCGCCGGCGGGCCTGCTGCCCGGCGGGATCGACGTCACCAGTCAGGAAGGGCTGGAGGCGGCGATCGGGGCCATCGACGCCGCCATCGGCCAGCTCAACACCCTGCGCGGCGAGTTCGGGGCCCGCCAGAATCAGTTGACCTCGGAACTGGCCGGACTATCCACCACCGCCATCAACACTTGGGCGGCCCAGTCCCGGGTGGCCGATGTTGATCTGGCGGAGGAGGCGATGATCTTCTCTCAACTCAAGGTTCTGCGCCAGAGCCAGGTGTTTGCCCTGGCCCAGGGGATCAATCTCAACAAGGCCAGCGCCCTTGACCTGCTCCAGGGTGGGCGCTGACTCGAGCCCTAAACTTCCGCGAAGGGAAAATCCGGTTCGGCCAGCAGCCGGACCATTCGCTGTTTTTTGGGAGTTTTGCGGTCATGGTAGGCGATCAGCGCCTCGATGGTGCTGATCACCTGATCCGCAGGGGCCCCGCGCGCTATTCGACGCCCAACCACCGGGTTGGCCCCACCCTTGCCGCCGACATAGATATCATACCCCTGCTTGCTCCCCATCACCCCAATGTCGGTGGTTTTGACCCCGGGACAGCATAAGGGGCAACCGGAGATGGCGATCTTGACCTTGGGTTTGAAGGGGCCGCGCCCCTGAAAATGGGCCAACAACCGCCGGGAAAGCTCCTCCGGGTCCTGAACCCCGGCGGAACAATCCCGACTGCCGATACAAACCTGGGGAATAGGGAATTTGCCCGGCCCCTTGAACTCCACCCCCAGGGGAGCCAGTTCCGCCCTGGCCTGCTCCAGTTGCGCGTCGTCAAGGCCCATCAGGCGCATATTCTGGGCGGTGGAAAGATAAACCTCCAAGCCGAAGCGTTGGGCCAGCTCATGGGCCTTGGCCATTACCGGCAGAGGCAACCGCCCCGCCGGCAACAAAATGGTCAGGCGTTTTTTTTTGCTATTCATTGACAACCTCATGACAAAATATTTTTTCTAAAGGTGTGGGAAAAATCGAAAAAATTGCTCTTTTTTTCCTTTCTCTTTCTTTTTTTTTCCAGTATCTATGCTGGAAACTAAGGACTCAAAGTAACCGCCACGCCGCACGGCACAGCACACGGGAACGGAAATGGGCAGTCAGACCAGACCATACAACGACAGAACCGCCGGGGCCATCGACCGCAAGCGGGAGCGGGAACGGCAAAACATGCTGCAAAACCTATATCGCAACGCTCCCGAGCTGGCGACCAAACTGGTCCAACGCCTGCTGGACAAGCACGTCATCGAAACCACCTCGGCCGAAGCGATCCGCGAGGTTTTCACCAACCTCTTCCACAAGCTGCCGGAGATGGAAGATTTCGATATCCAGTACAAAACCGCGCCGCTCAGAGGCCTGATCGCCGACCCCAACTTCATCAGCCTCTACCTGACCCAGTATATCGCCGAGGATCTGATCAACCACGACACGATCCAGGATATCTACGGCGACGACCTCGAGATCTACCAGGCGGTAGATTCGGTCCTGGGCGCCCTGCGGCCGCCGGCCTGAACCGCCTCCCTTTTTAGTCCAGGTTGAGGTAGGTGTAGCCCCGCAGACCCTTGGTGTATTCGCTGAGCAACCGCATCGCTTCGTTGGGCCGCAGGCGGTCCTCTTTGATCGCCCGGTCAAACTGGCGCTTCATTTTGCGAGCCAGATCGTTTTCCTCATACTGAACCAGAGCCAGCGCCTTCTCCATGGTGGTGCCGGGGATGGTTTCCTCGATGTAGTACCCCTCTTCCTCATCCTCGTCCAGAAAGACATGGGCTTCATTGACCCGCCCAAACAGGTTGTGGAGATCCCCCATGATATCCTGATAGGCGCCGGTGAGAAAAATCCCCAGGTAGTAAGGCTGGTCGTTTAGTTCATGGAGCGGCAGGGTGTCCACCCCCTCCTCGAAGAGGTTGATGAACTTGGAGACTACCCCGTCGGAATCACAGGTGATGTCGGCTAAGGTGCCCCGGCGCCGAGGCTGTTCATTGAGCCGATGCAGGGGCATGATCGGAAAAAGCTGGCCAAAACCCCAATGGTCGAGCAGCGACTGAAACACACTGAAGTTGCACAGATATTGATCGCTGTACTTGCTCTCCAACTCGACAATCTCATCGGGGACATACTCCGCCCCCTGGAAAAATTCCAGCACCTTGACCCCCACCAGCCAGAAGATCCGCTCCACCTCGGCCTTGACCTCCAGGTCCAGCAGGCCCAACTCAAAGCGGGTCTGGGCTTCCAACTTGTACTGCTGGGCGTCGTGGTAAGCCTCCAGCGGGTTGTTTTCGCTGATATTCTGATAGGCGTCCCAGGCATCATCCACCAGCTTGTGCTTGGCGGTGGGAGCCACCGGCTCATCCTCTACCTGGGCCTTCTTGATATTGCCGAAGGTCTGGACCACCAGCAGGGAGTGGTGAGCCACCAGGGCCCGGCCCGATTCGCTGATCACCACCGGATGACCAACCCCCTCGGCATCGCAGACATCCATGATATTGTAGATCACGTCCCGGGCATATTCGTTGAGCGAGTAGTTGATCGAAGAGTGAAAGGTGGTGCGGCTGCCGTCATAGTCCACCCCCAGCCCCCCCCCCACGTCGATATACTCCAGGG
>DSDS01000180.1 GCA_011048585.1 Desulfurivibrio alkaliphilus
CCATGGACATCAACGACCTGTTTGACTTAAATCATGAATAGTATCAACCGGTTTGCCTTTGATGCCGCCGAGCAGCGGTTGCAGGAAAAAATGCAGGACACCGGACGAGGTCCGGAGAATGGGAGGAAGGATACGGAGAATTTTGAGGCGAAAGAGAAGCTGGGTATGACAAGTTTCCCGAAAATGGAGTGATCGGGGCGGCAGCGCCGACACCCCGAAGGGACGTAAGTCGCTGACAATACGAATAAAAAGAAAACCCGCCAATAACCGGACGTGGTTAGTGGACGGGGTTTGTCTTTTCTAAATGGTGGAGGCGCCGGGAGTTGAACCCGGGTCCGAAAATACTCCGCCGCAAGCGTCTACATGCTTAGCCCTGTCTTATTGTTTATCGTGCCGAAATTCCCCCAGGACTTGGAATGTTCAACACTATCCTGCTTGAGGTTCGCCGCCGGGCCACAGGCCCTCCCGGAAGACTATCCCGCTAGTCGACGCCCGTTGCTGAACCCGCGGGAGCTGTTCAGCCGGACGGCAGCGCTCGCTTTTTAGGCGGCTACTGCGTATGCATAGTCGTCTGCGACTATATTTAGTTCCACCGGTTTTACGAGGTGGATGGAAACCTCGGCATGCAACCTGTGCTTACATATCCCCGTCGAATCCGTTTCGCCCCCCTTTAGCATGGGTTAATTTTGGTACTGTTATCAAGACAACTTCCGGGGGAATTAGTTCCCGGAAGTTATTGAGTGTTCAATCTCGGCGGCGGCGCAGAGCCCGCTCCATATCCCGGTCGGCTTCCTGTTTTTTCAGGGTATCCCGTTTGTCGTAATGCTTTTTGCCCCGGGCCAGGCCCAGGGAGAGCTTGGCTTTACCCCGCTGGTTGAAATAGACCTTCAGGGGCACCAGGGTGCAGCCTTGCTCCTTGACCTTGCCGGTCAGCTTATTGATCTCACTGCGGTTGAGCAGCAGCTTGCGAGGCCGCAGCGGATCCTGGGTGTAGTGGGTGGCAAAGACGTAGGGCGAAATATGGACGTTGTACAAAAAAAGCTCACCCTGTCGGATCTGGGCGTAACCGTCCTTGAGGTTGGCCTTGCCGGCCCGCAGCGACTTCACCTCCGGGCCGCTCAACACCATTCCGGCTTCCAGCACCTGCTCGATGGTATAATCGTGGTAGGCTTTTTTGTTGGTGCAGACCACTTTGCCGCCGGGATCCTTCTTTTTCATGGGCGGGAGAATACCACGAAAGCGGGCGGCTGGCAATCGGTTCGGCCGGGGCTAAATGGTCACCCGCAGAGCTTCGTCAAGAGTGGTGACGCCGGCCCGCACCTTGCCCCAGGCATCATCCCGTAAAGAGATCATTCCCTCCCGGCGGGCCTGGGCCCGGATCTCCGCTTCCGCGGCCTGGCCGGCGATCAGACGGCGGATCTCACCGCTGATCACTAACAATTCGAAAATCCCGCAGCGTCCGAGGTAGCCGGTGTTGCGGCAGGCCCGGCACCCTTTGCCCCTCCGCAGGATAATCTCGGCGCCATCCGCCTCGGTCAGGGGCAGGCCCAGGGCCAACAGTTCGGCTTGCGCCACGGGATAGCTCTCCACGCAATGGGGGCAGATCCGGCGGACCAGGCGCTGGGCCATGATCCCCAGTAAAGTGGATACGGCCAGAAAGGGCTGGATGCCCAGGTCCACCAGTCGGGTGATGGAGGAGACGGCGTCGTTGGTGTGAAGGGTGGAGAAAACCAGGTGGCCGGTAAGGGCCGCCTGGATGGCGTTGGTGGCGGTATCCTGGTCGCGGATCTCACCGACCATGATCACGTCCGGATCCTGGCGCAGAATGTTGCGCAGCACCGAGGCGAAGGTCACCCCCACCTGGGTTTGAACCGCGATCTGGTTGAACTCCTCATGGACCATCTCCACCGGGTCTTCGATGGTCACGATATTGATCTCCGGAGTGGAGATCTCCTTCAAGGTGGAGTAGAGAGTGGTGGATTTGCCACTGCCGGTGGGGCCGGTAATCAGGATCATCCCGTGGGGGGCGCCGATCAGCTGCTGATAACACCGGTAATCCCGCTCGGAAAAACCGCTCTCCTTGAGGTTTTGGAACAGGAGATCGGGATCGAGAATCCGCAACACCGCCTTTTCCCCGAAGGCCACCGGGATGGTGGAGACCCGGATTTCAGCCTCCTTGCCCCCCCGGTCGATCTTGATCCGGCCATCCTGGGGCCGTCTCTTTTCGGCGATGTTGAGGCGGGAGAGCGATTTGATCCGGGAAATCACCGCCGCGTGCACCACTTTGGGCAGCTTGTAAACGGTGTGCAGGGTGCCGTCGATCCGCAGCCTCACCAGGCTGATGTTCCGTTTCGGCTCGATATGGATGTCGCTGGCCCGTTGTTCGAAGGCGTAGTTGAAGAGGTGATCCACCGCCGTGGTGATATGCTGGTCGGTGGAGGCGGCCTCGTCGGAGCTGGAAACCCGTACATACTGTTCGAGATTGCCCAGATCGACGCCGGGTCCGGCCAGGTGATCCTCGGCGGCGGAGATGGAGGTCTGGAATCCGAAAAACTCCTGCAGCATCCTGAGGATATCGCTGCGGGTGGCCAGATGGGGCCGCACCGTCATCTGGTTGGCCCGTTCGATTTCGTCCAGAGCGGTGCGGTTCTCGGGGTCGTGGATCGCCACCTCCAGCACCCCGTTCTTCACGGCCAACGGCAAAATCAGGTGTTTGATCGCGAAACCGCGGGGGATGGTCTTGGTGACCACCTCCAGGTCCAGTTCCAGGGGATCGAGCTTTTTGAAGGGCAGACCGCTCTCTTCGGCCACCGCCCGGATCACCAGCTCTTCGCTCAGGGTTTCGCCGGCGGCCCCGGCCGTGACGAAATGGAAGGCGAGCAGGGCGTCGAGCAGATCCGGGCGGTCGCCGCCCCCCGGCTGGCGCCGCCGCCGGCCGCCAGCGGCTTTGCGCAGGGCCTGGAGCTGCCCTTCGGCCCGTTCCCGCAGAGTCTGCGCCTGCTCCTTGTTGAGCAGGCGGCGGCGGTA
>DSDS01000148.1 GCA_011048585.1 Desulfurivibrio alkaliphilus
CAGCCAGGCTTACGTACACGGGGTACGCGGCGCTTGGCCGCTTGCCCGAACCTGCGGCACTGCTGAACGATTACAGCCCGTTAAATCGACAAGTTGTTGACCATGGTGAACGGATACAAAAAAGGGGCTTGACGACAATCAATCGCCAAGCCCCTGTTTTTACAATGGTGCCGGAGGTCGGAGTCGAACCGACATGACCTTGCGGTCGCGGGATTTTGAGTCCCGTGCGTCTACCAGTTTCACCACTCCGGCATTTACAACCCCGCCCCAAGAGCGGCGGCCCGAAAGGGGCAATATAGATGGAGCATCAGGCTCTGTCAAGAACAAGCTAACCCTTTGAAACCCAATGTCAACTAGAGTTAAACGGCGCCATCTCCCTGGCCTGCTTCTCCTGGGCCTGCTCACGCTGGGACCGCTCCCGGCACTCACCTGCCCCACGGCGACCGCGGGCCCGACCTGGCCCCTGGAGGACGACCTGCAACTGATGGGGCTGGTTGAGGCCGCCGAAAACAGTCGGCAAATCATGGCCCGGCGGGACGGGACCAGCGTCTTCGAGTTGTGCGGGCAAAGCTACACCCTTGATCAGCTGCGCCAAGGATTGGAGAATTTCACCGCCGCCGCCCGCCAAGCCGCCGATGCCGCCGAACTTACCGCCCATGTGCGGGAAAATTTCCGCCTCTGCCGCAGCGGCGGGGAGGAGCGATCAGGCCTGGCCTTTCTCACCGGTTACTACGCTCCGGAGGTGGCGGGCAGCCTGGAGCCCGGCCCGGAGTTTCCCTATCCCCTCTACTCCCCCCCTCCGGATCTGACTCGGATCGACGGTCGGGAGGGGCGTCTGGTGGAGGGCCGACTGCAACCTTACTGGAGCAGGGCCCAGATCGAAAACGGCAACCTGCTGGCCGGCCATGAACTGGTTTACCTGGCCGACCCCCTGGACGCCTTCGTCCTCCACGTCCAGGGTTCCGGTTGGGTACGCTTTCCCGACGGCACCCGGCGCCCGCTACTCTACGCCGCCAAAAGCGGCCGGGAATATCGCAGCATCGGCCGGCTGCTGGTCAGTGAGGGCCGACTGAGCCGCGAAGAGGCCGACCTGCCCGGCATTCTCCGTTACCTGCGGGCTCATCCCGAGCAGCTGCGGCGGGTACTCCACCACAACGAGTCCTACATCTTCTTCCGCTGGGGAAAGGAGGACGCCCCCGGCCCCTTGGGCTCTTTCGGCCTGCCCCTGACCGCCGGGCGCTCCCTGGCCATGGACCAGACCCACTACCCCCCCGGGGTTCCGGCTTATCTGGCGGGCACCAAACCGTTGGCCGAACCCGACGGCACCATCAGCGGCTGGCAGCCCTTCGGGCGTTTTGTCTTCAACCAGGATAGCGGGTCCGCCATCGTGGGCCGGGGGCGGATCGACCTTTTCTGGGGGGGAGACCGTTCTGCCGAGATCGCCGCCGGGGTGACCAGGCATCCCGCCGAGCTGTTCCTACTGCTTCCCAAAACCAGCGGCAAAAAATAAAGCGTTGTCAGGGCCGGCCCCAATCCACTAAAATGCCCCAGGCAACCAACAGCCAAACCCCGATCAGGGCAAGAGAGGCAAACCATGAAAGAGGCGGAAAGAGATTACTGGATCTCCACCATGCTGGAGGCCTACGACAACGTTTCAGACCTCAACATCACGGTGGGAAGGCCCCTGCAGGTGGAGGCGGCGGGCCGCTTGCTGCCGGTGGAGGTGGAACCGCCGGTGGAGGAGTTGACCCCCTTCCAGACCGAAGTTTTCGCCCTCAACTTGATCCGGGGCGACAAGCGGCTGCTCAATGACCTGATCGCGCGGGGCTCCTGCGACCTTTCCCATACCGTGGAAGACAAGGCCCGTTTCCGGATCAATATCTTTCTGCAGAAGGGAAACCTGTCCACCGTTTTGCGGAAACTCTCCACCCATATCCCCACCATCGCCGACCTCAACCTGCCCTCCATCTTCAACAACATGTCCATCGAGCGCAGCGGCTTTATTTTGGTCACCGGCGCCACCGGCTCGGGTAAGTCAACCACCCTGGCCGCCCTGCTGGACAAGCTGAACGACGAGCGGCCGGAACATATCATTACCCTGGAGGACCCCATCGAGTTCGTCCACCCCCACAAGCAGGCCACCTTCAATCAGCGGGAACTGAGTACCGACTTCGATGAGTTCTCCTCCGGGCTGCGGGCCGCCCTCCGCCAGGCCCCCAAGATTATTCTGGTGGGCGAAATGCGGGACCGAACCACCATGGAGATCGGATTATCGGCGGCGGAAACCGGCCACCTGGTGCTTTCCACCCTCCACACCGTCGACGCCGGCCAGACCATCAACCGGATCCTGGGCATGTTCGAGCGGGATGAGCAGGCCCAGGTCCGCAACCGCCTGATCGACACGGTCCGCTGGATCGTCTGCCAGCGCCTGCTGCCCAAGGTGGGGGGAGGCCGGGTGGCGGCCCTGGAGATCATGGGAATGAGCTTGCGGATCAAGGATCTGATCCAGAACGGCGAGCAGGAGGATAAAACTTACTACGACATTATCTCCGACTCCCGGGGCTTCGGCTGGCAGACCTTCGACCAGCACATTCTCCAGCTTTACGAGCAGGGGATTATCACCCAAGAAACTGCCGTGGCCTACTGCACCCGCCGCACCAGCGTCAACCTGGGCTTGGACCGGATCAAGGCGGCCAGGGGTGAAGAGACCACCAGGATCAAGGGGCTCAGCATGGAGGAAACCGACCCCCGCGCCCGCCGCCGTTAACCGGAAGATCAAGCCAGGGAGAACCCCAGATGCTGACCCACTGCCCCCACTGCCAGAAAGAGATCAACCTCTCCGTCCCCCAAAAATCGAAAATCCGCCAGGCATTAGGCGCTCTGCCCGAAGGCAGGACCCTGAAGATCTCCTGCCCCAACTGCCGGGAGGGTATCCACATCCGTCGGGAAAATGTCGCCACGGAGGGCACCCAGGAAGCCCCCAGACC
>DSDS01000048.1 GCA_011048585.1 Desulfurivibrio alkaliphilus
CCGGTCAGGACCCCGGAACGGAAGGTGGCGGCAACCATCGGCTTGATCCGTTCCACAAATTCGTTACCCCTGTCAATATCAACCCCGGCCTCGGCGTACCGGGAGTTTTCCTTCTTAGCCATATAATATCTCGTGATTACTTGCGAAAATTTGGGGAATAAGGTCAAAAATTAAAGAGCGGCGACCCATGCCTGCCAGCGTGGAGACAAGCCCTACTCTTTACTGACCAGCAGTCTAAAAGTCAACGAATTTTGCCTTTGCTCACATTGACCTTAACCCGATTGTGCATTATCCTTCCCCATAACACAAGGTCATTTCGCATCCGCCTTAAACCATCTGGCCCAGCCAGAGAGTTGTCGACGGACACCAATAACCCTCCACCACCAAGGAGTCACCAAGATATGGAAGATCGCACCGAACGTTGCCTGCGCCTGGCGCGGGAAGAACATTTTTGCCCCCATTGCCAGCAACAACTCTCCTGCTGCGAAGCCCCCCCCTTCCATGTCGGCGACGGCCTGGGCTGGGGCACCGATATCATCTTCGTCTGCCTGAACGATGAATGTTCCCTCTATGTCAAGGGCTGGCAGGAGTTTGAAGACCGCTACGGCCATTCCGCCTCTTGCCGCTACATCCTCTGCCCGGGCAGCGAAAAAGGAGAGAGCATGATGGTGGGCGGGCCCAATGCCTTCAAGGGCTCTGAGATCAACATTGATACCCTCATGGCCCAAAATGCCCGCTACCGTCGCGAGAAGGAAGCACAAGCCAAACTGGCCACCTGCGTCGCCGAAAATAACCTGGAACCCGTTCTTTACTTGTTAACCGACGAACATGCCGAACTGGCGGTTCGCAAACAGGCCTGCGAACTGTTGCTGCAGCTGAAGGACCTGGCCTGCATCGACCCCCTGCGCAACCACAGCTTCCGCAACACCGACCTGGAGCAGCAGGTCAACATGACTATTTTGGAGTTGCTGAAAATGCTGCATCGCAAGGAGTGCCCGGCCTGTGCCGAAATCGTTAAGAGTCAGGCCAAAACCTGCAAACATTGCGGCCAGGCCCTGTAACCGGGGAGAGATCGTACCTTGGCCGCGCAATTTCCCCTTGCCAAAAGCGAGGAGATTGGCTATATAAGGCCCTTCCTGGCCCCGTTACCTTTATAGGCGGTGGGACCTGGACTATGGTGGGCGTGGCTCAGTTGGTTAGAGCACCGGGTTGTGGCCCCGGAGGCCGGGGGTTCAAGTCCCCTCGCTCACCCCAAGCATAATCCGGCAGCGTCCGGTAAAATATGAAAACCCGCTTCCCGCAAAGGAGAGCGGGTTTTTTTGTTGGCCGGCCAACCGGGCCGCGACGGGGAATAATCGCGAACCCCGCGTCAAAACAACGGTAATTTGCCCGGTAACTGTGCTGTGATTGACCTCCGGTGTTTTTGGGCAAGGCTTAAGCAACGGGGAATCGCAAAGCAAATGGTTGGCGGATGATCTGGTCGGTTTTGGCAATTTTCGGGGCCGCCCCCTGGGCGCTGCTGACGGCCCGTCTGTTCCCCCGGCGCTGCGGGCTGATCCTGGCCCTGCTCCCTTTGGGGCTGAGCCTCTTTTTTTTCACCCGGCTGCCTCGGATCGCCTCCGGTGAGGTGATCATCGAATCGTGGTCCTGGGCGCCGGGGCTACAGATCAATCTCTCCCTCTACCTGGACGGCCTGAGCTTCCTTTTCGCCCTGCTGGTCGGCGAGCCCTTTCTCACCGGCCAATGGGCCAAGCTTGAAGCCGGGGTTCTGGGCCAGTACAGCCTGGGCACCCCCCTGCTGTTTGATTTGGGAATCTACCTGGTGGTAATCGGGGCCACCCTGGCCATCGTGCTCACCCTGGCTGAGGAGGAGTAATCATGGAAACCCTGCTGGCTCTGGTGGTAGGTTTTCTGTTCGCCGCCGGGTCTATCTGATGCTGAGCCGCACCCCGGTCAAACTGGTGATCGGACTGGCCCAGCTCTCCAACGCGGTCAACCTGCTGATCTTCACCGCCGCCGGCCTGACCCGGGGCAAACCGCCTCTGGTGCCTTTCGATGCCGCCAGGCCCGAAGGGATCGTCTCCGATCCCCTGCCCCAGGCCCTGGTGCTGACCGCCATCGTGATCTCCTTTGGGCTGCTGGCCTTCACCCTGGTCCTGTTCCGCCGCGCCCACGAGGAGTTGGGCACTCAGGATATTGACGAAATGACCGAGGGGGGTCCATGAACCTGCTGGTTCTGCCCATTCTGCTGCCCCTGGTGACGGCGGCGCTACCCTGCTCTGCTGGCGCTCCGTGCCCGCCCAGCGCTGGATCAGCAGCCTGGGGGCCACGGCCCTGCTGGCGGCGGCGATCCTGCTGTTTGTCGAGGTACGCCAAAACGGGGTGATCGCCAGCCAACTCGGCAACTGGCCGGCACCCTTCGGCATAACCCTGGTGGCCGACCTCTTCAGCGCCGTCATGGTGCTGATGGCCGGGCTGATCGGCTGGGTGGCCGCCATCTACTCATTGGGCAGCGTCGACCGACAGCGGGAAGAGACCGGTTATTACCCCTTTGTCCATTTCCTGCTGATGGGGGTCTGCGGCGTCTTCCTCACCGGCGATCTTTTCAACCTCTACGTCTGGTTCGAAGTGATGCTGATGGCCTCCTTCGTGCTGATGGCCTTGGGTGGCGACCGGTTCCAGATGGAGGGCGCCTTCAAGTACGTGGTGCTAAACCTGATCTCCTCGGTATTTTTTCTGACCGGAATCGGGATTATCTACGGCCTGACCGGCACCCTCAACCTGGCCGATCTGGCCCAGCAGCTTCCCCTGCTCGAAAACCAGGCCCTGGTCACCACCCTGGCCATGCTCTTTATCACCACCTTCGGAATCAAGGCCGGCATCTTCCCCCTCTTCTTCTGGCTGCCCGCCTCCTACCATACCCCGCCGGTGGCGGTCACGGCGCTGTTTGCCGGCCTGCTGACCAAGGTTGGA
>DSDS01000066.1 GCA_011048585.1 Desulfurivibrio alkaliphilus
AAAGCCTGACATCAGCTCGGGGTAGAAACGGTCCTCCTCAACCAGTTGGCGAACCAGGGGAGACTGGGCAACACGGGTAAATTCGCGCGATGCCATGGCATAGCTCATTATAATTTCGCTTTTGATTTTTGCTTCGTTCATGGCATTTTTAATGCTCAGACGATAGCTGGCAAAGCCGATGACCGCGATGGCCAGGAATCCGAGAATGCCCATGACTAAAACCGATCTCATTCGAATGCCCATGGTTTACTCCTTGCTGTAATGGTGGCCGGGGTAGGCCCCGAGGGTTACGCGCTCGACCAGGAGGCTCAATCCTTGATCAAGGCTGTGAACTTGGCGGCGAACAGAGCCGGTAAATTAATTGTAAATACTACCCATCTTTGGGTATCGGTTAAGCTAAAAAAGTCGGTAGTTCGGAAATAACCGAGCGATTGATGTGTCACTGGGTAACAGTAGCGGTCCAGCCCTCCTCTTTACAGCACCTTGGCAATGTTGGCTCGGAACTCCTGCTCCATGGGGGGATCTTCGATCTCCCGGCAGAGAGCTTCCGCCAACGCGGGAAAACGGGACTTGTCGCACTCCCCGGTGGCCAGCCATTTTTCGACGGTTTCCCTGATCACCATGGCGGCAATGGGTCCAATGGCCCGGGCCAGCGATTCCTGAAAAATCGGCAGGGCGCTTTTGAGGGGCTCCTCCTCTTTGGCCTCCTCGTAGTCCAGTTTCCTCTTCTGGCCCATGACCTGCTGGGCCTTGGCCGGATTCTGCCGGATCTTTTCGGCGGAATTGCGCAGTTCGCCGATCAGCATGGCGCTGGTCATATTAAGCAGGTCAAAATTGGTGTCCGGTTCGGCGATGATCACCAAGGTGGACCCCGGACCGGCCTGTTTGGCCAGGAGCAGGCTGTCGTCGAAAAGCATCTCCACCGAGTTGACGCTGAGCCTGCAGGGCCCGTTCATCCGGAATATGCGCTCCAGGGAGGCCCCCAGTTGCTTCATGGTCTCGGGCTGATAGTTGGCGGGCATTTCGGAGAAGAGGAGGCTGGGCTCGGCCATGGAGAAAAAGGCTCCCCTGACCCGGGGCAGCATGGTTATTTCCTGTAGTAACGCTTCCATATTCTCACTCCTGATTTTTAGAGCAGACCGGGTTGGCCCACTTTGGCGCGGGCCAGAACTGGACCGAGGGCGGCGGCGATCCTGAGCGGCGACACTTCCGGGGCGATCTCGAGGCCCACCGTGATCTCCGGACCGGGGATGACCAGCAGCTTGTTACCCTCGGCCTGGGAGAGAATTATGTGCTTCGGCATGGCCGGGCCGCCGAGGGTATTTCTGATCTTCTCCGCCGTTACCACCACGTAATTGACAAAGGGTTTGAACTCCCGGTTGTTGATGTTTTTACGCATAATGGTGGAGCCGCCGTTGGTGACCAGCACCAGGCGGTTGATGCCGGGGGTGGTGTTGAGCAGCGCTTCCATCTCGGCGCCGATGGCGAATTGGTCGGCGGGTTTGGATATAGCCGGGCCAAGCGGCGGCAGTTTGGTGCCTTTCAGATCGCGATCATCCGCCGCCGCGGGCTGCTCGGGAGGTGCTTCCGCCGCCGCCCTTTTCTGGGCCCGTTCGTCACTGAAGCGGGCCCCCTCGATGAGGATAAACCCCAGGGGCTCCGAAATGGTTCGTTTACGGTTCTGGCAGAAGTTATAGATTTCGATTTCGGCCTGTTCCCAGCTGATGATCTCGAAGGCGGCCTCAATCCCCACCAGCGACTCGGTGAAGGCGTTGATCAACTCGCCGTTTTCGAAGAAAAGCATGCCGGTGCGGCTCCCGGCCTTCACCGTCAGGGTGCAGGTTTTGCGATCCAGCTCCAGCAGTTGCAGGAAGGAGGAGAGGGAGATCCCGGTTACCCGGCCCTTGGCCCCCGCCGCCAGGCCGTCCAAGATCTTTTTCAGCAGCAGATCAAAGTCGATGGGCTTTTCAATATATTGGAAGGCACCCATGGTCATCAGCCGGTCTTCCATCTCGGGGGTGCCGTAGGCGGTCATGGCGATCACCGGGATGATCGCCCCCAGCTTGCTGACCCGGCCGATCAGTTCAAAGCCGTCCATCTCCGGCATTTTCAGGTCGGTAACCATCAGGTTGACCGGAGTCTCCGCCAGCAAAGCCAAGGCTTCCTTGCCGTTTTCGGCCGTGATCAGCTCGAATTTATCGGCGTGATTTTTACACATCTCCTGCAGGCTGAGTAAAAACCCCCGATCGTCGTCCACGATCAAAACTTTCTTCATAACACCCCTCGTTCGGTAATTAAAATCCCGGAAGCCGCGGCTGCTGGAGTACGGATCAGGCTGCACCTATTTGATGCAGGCGGCTCGGATCTGGTGCAGGTCGGTCACCCCCTGGAACACCTTTCTGATTCCATCCTGCTTCAGGGTCGTCATTCCCCCCCCCGCATGGCCTCGTTACGGATTTCGCTGATGGGACTGTTTTTGGCAATCATGCTTTTGAGTTCATCGGTAGCCGTCATCAACTCATGGATGGCGATCCGCCCGACATAGCCGCTTTCCCGGCACTTCCCGCAGCCCTTGGGGCGAAAGAGGGTGGCCTGGGCAAAATCCTGCTCGGTCAAGGGGAAAAGCGGGTGGGGGCCGTACTCCGCCACCAGCAGGTCACATTCCTCCTGGGTTGGGGCATAGGCCTCCCGGCATTGGGGGCAGAGACGGCGCACTAGGCGCTGGGCCAGAATCCCCAGCAGGGAGTCGGAAAAATTAAAGGGGTCCACCTTCATCCCCAGCAGGCGGGTGACCGTTTCCGGCGCGCTGTTGGTGTGCAGGGTGGTGGTCTTGCCG
>DSDS01000129.1 GCA_011048585.1 Desulfurivibrio alkaliphilus
CCGAAATTTAACGGAGAAAAAATTTTGGTTTAAATTTACATTTGGTCAGCGGTGCCATATTATGCGGCGATTCCGCCGCCGGGCAGCGGGAATCAGGCATCATCAATCAGAATAAGACGAAGCGGAAAAAACGTTTAACCAAGGAAAACCCCATGGAACCCGGATCCGTCCTCAGCACCTACCCCCTCACCCTTTCCACCGCCTTTCTATTAGGATTTCTGGCCCGCCAGGTGGGCCTGCCGCCCCTGATCGGCTTTCTGGCCGCCGGCTTTATTTTCCACGCCTTCGGGCTCAAACCCGACCCCACCATCGCCATCCTGGCCGACCTCGGGGTCACCCTGCTGCTCTTCACCATCGGCCTGAAGCTGAAAATCCACAACCTGACCCGCCCCGAGGTCTGGGCCGGAGCCACCGGCCATGCCGTAATCACCGTGCTGGTGTTCAGCCTGGGCTTTATTCTGCTCTCCGCCGTGGGGATCGAGACCTTTGCCGCCATCAACCCCGGCCAGGCGGTGCTGGTGGCCTTTGCCCTCTGTTTCTCCAGCACCGTGTTTGCGGTGAAGGTCCTGGAAGAGAAGGGGGAGATGCTCTCCCTGCACGGTCGCACCGCCATCGGCATTTTGATCATGCAGGATATCTTCGCGGTACTGTTTCTTACCGCCTCCACCGGCAAGTTACCCTCGCTGTGGGCCGTGCCGCTACTGGCCGCCCTGCTTCTGGTCCGGCCGGTGATCTACTATATCCTCAACCGTTGCGGCCACGGCGAACTGTTGCCCATGTTCGGCCTTTTTGCCGCCCTGGCGGTGGGGGTGGCCACCTTCGATCTGGTGGGGTTGAAGCCCGATCTCGGCGCCCTGGCCCTGGGGATGCTGCTGGCCAAAAACAAGCGGGCCTCGGAGATCGCCGACAACCTCTTCAGCCTCAAGGAACTGTTCCTGGTGGGCTTTTTCGTCCAGATCGGCCTGGCCGGTTTGCCCGGCTGGCAGGATATCGGCCTGGCCATTTTCCTGGTACTGCTTATTCCCTTAAAGGTGGTCCTCTTCTTCCTGCTCCTTACCCGGCTGCGGCTGCGAGCCCGCACCTCGTTTCTGGCCTCCCTGAGCCTGGCCAACTACAGCGAGTTCGCCCTGATCGTCGGCGCGGTGGGAGTGGCCAACGGCTGGATGAACCCCTCCTGGATGCTGATCATCGCCATCGCCCTGGCCATCTCCTTTGTGGCGGCCGCCCCCCTTAATCAGATCTCCCACCGACTTTTCTGCCTGCTCCACGACCGGCTGCAAAAATATGAGGGGCCCCAACGCCACCCCGAGGAGTACCCCATTGATCTGGGCGAGGCGGTGGTGGCGATCTTCGGCATGGGCCGGGTGGGCAGCGGCGCGTATGATTTCATAACCGGGGATTTCGGCGAGGTGGCGGTGGGGGTGGAAAACAATACCAACAAGGTCAGCGAGCACCGGAGCAAGGGCCGTCTGGTGGTCCACGGCGATGCCACCGACCCCGATTTCTGGCTGCGGGCCCGTCACGACAAACTGCGGATGATCTTGTTGGCCATGCCCGAACACCAGGCCAACCTCTACGCCCTGCGGCAACTCAAAGAGGGGGGATTTGAGGGCTATATCGCGGCCCTGGCCAAATTCCCCGACGATGCCGCCGAGCTGGAAAGGGCCGGGGCCCAGGTCGCCTTCAATCTTTACGAAGGGGCAGGCAGCGGTTTCGCGGCCCAGGTCGAACCCCTGCTGGCGGAGATGCTGGGCGACAACCCCCGGGATCGGCTCCACAACGAGCCCTGAACGGCAGCAGGACCCAGGAGAGAAGCTGGCGGGACGAGAAGGGGTCGTGGGTCCAACGGGGAAAATTGAGCAGCACCAGAGCCAGAATAGATTCCCAGGCCCAAAAACGGTAAAAACCGTGGGAGTGGGGGTTGAGCAGCGCCCCCCGGGAAACCCAGGCGAAAAAAGCCGAAGCCGCCAGAAAAATAATCAGTTCCTTCATCGTCGAATGCCTGGAGATGGAAGATCTTTAACCGAGCCACGGGTGGCCCGGGCTACTCTTTGCCGCCGAACTCCTGCTCGGATCTCTCCCAGGCCTCACTGAGTTCCCGATAGGCATCGGAAAACCCTTTTTTCATCTCCTCCCAGGCCTCCGAGGAGCTGCCCTTCAGGCTCTCGTAGCGTTCGGCCACCTGCTTCCGCTGCTCGCGCAGGGCCTGCAAACTGGCCCTGGATTTTTGCCTGGCCTCCCGGTCCATCTTCTCCCAATTTTTATTGATGCCGGCTTCCAGATCATCAATCCGCTTACCCAGCTGGTCCAGGGCCGCCTTGGTCTTGCGCACCGCGGCATCTTTCTGGTCCGCGGTATAGGCGCCCAAGGTCCGCAGCAGACTTTGCGTCTCCTGCTTCACCGCCTCGATGGTCGTTGGGTCATCATCCGCCGCAGCGTAAGCCAACGGCGCCAAGCCCAGGAATCCAACCAGAAACATTGCGCAGACATTTGATTTCATCGGCTCTCTCCCTTGGTTATTATCCGCTCTACTCCGTGCGGAAATACCTAATACCACAACCAAAGTCAACGTCGGAAAAAACTTGACTTTCCCCCCTTGCTTCAGTAACTCTTCCAATATTAATTATCCAGGTGCCCGCAAGGGCGTAACAGGGAACTCCGTGTAAGTCGGAGACGGGCCCGCCGCTGTAATCGGGGACGAAAGCCGCACTATGCCACTGTCCGGAACCATCCGGATGGGAAGGCGCGGCCGGTAGGA
>DSDS01000023.1 GCA_011048585.1 Desulfurivibrio alkaliphilus
CCTTCTTCGTGGAACTTCGCCGCCAGCGCTCCGGCTGGCTGGACCTGCAGGTTTTGGGGCTCGAGTTCAGCCACCACCTCCATTACGACACCTTGAAAAACGAATTTCGCGTGGTCCGCGAGGAGAAAGGAGGAGCGGCCCAGACGGTGGCCACAATGGCTGAGGCCCGGCAACTGATGACCCGGGTCAACGACCTGGTCCTGCTGCCTTTGGCCGAGCTGATCCCCGGTCAGGCTTACACCCTGCGGGTCAGGGCGCAACTGGCGGAAAAGGGTTTGCCCCGCTTCTTTCACCGGCTGCTGCCCCTGCGGCGGCTATGGAGTTTTGAAACCGCCTGGCACCATATCGAGTTTCACTACTGAACAAACAGCATTGAGGGGGCAAACCGAGAGATATGGAGACCATCACCCACACTAAAGCCAGTGACGAGGCTGCGCGCCGCGATCGGCAGCACCGCCGCCGCCGATTGCGCTGGGTGGTGGGGGTCTGTCTGGTTCTGTTCGGCCTTTTTACCTGGTTGGAAACCAAAATTTTCGGACTGGGAGAGGTTGATCTTCCGGTCAGCGGCAATCTGTTGATCTTTATCCTGCTGAACCTCAACGTCCTGCTTTTGCTGGTGGTGATCTTTTTGGTGCTCCGTAACCTGGCGGAGCTGGTCTTTGAGCGTCGTCGGAGGGTGCTGGGGGCCCGGTTGCGGACCAAACTGGTGGTCGCCTTCGTCTCGCTGTCCATGATTCCCACCGGGTTGCTTTTCCTGATCTCCCTGCAGTTTATCTCCACCAGTATGGATTACTGGTTCAACATCAATGTCGAACACTCCCTGGAGGAATCCCTGGCGGTGGCCCGCGAGGTGTACCAGGAGGCCCAGCTCGAAACGGTTCGGGAGGGGGGAGTGATCGCCGCGTGGCTGCAGGCGGAACAGTCGCGTTTTGCCGAGGAGGGCGCGCTTACCCTCTTTCTGCGCGATATGTTGGAGAGTCACGGTCTGGGAGGGATCGAGCTTGTCAGCCCGGAGCGGGCGCTGCTGGCCTCCGTTTATCGCGCGGAGCTGGCCGGATTGAGGATTCCGGAGCTGCCGGGGGAAAATTTGCGCCGGGCCTTGGTCGGGGAAAGCGGGCAGGTGGTAACCCAGACCCTGGCTGAAGGGGAGTTGATTCGCAGTCTGACCCCTATCGCCTGGCCGGGCCAGGACGGCATGGTCGTGTTGGCCCTCTCCCGCCTGCTGCCCCAGGAGCGTCTGCAGCGTTTAGAACGGATATCTTCGGGTCTCGAGGGCTACCGCCAGCTGATGATGTTCAAGGCCCCCCTTAAGACCAGCCTGCTGGTGACCCTGCTGATCGTCACCCTGCTGATCGTGTTCTGCGCCATCTGGTTCGGTTTTTACATCGCCGGTGGTCTGACCGGCCCCATTCGCCGCCTGGCTGAGGCAACCCGCCGGGTGGCCGACGGGGATCTCGATTTCGTCATCGAAAAAAATTCCGGGGACGAGATCGGTTCGCTGGTTGATTCCTTTAACCAGATGACCCGCGATCTGCTCACCGGTCGTCGCCAGATCGAGGAGACCACCCAAGAGCTTGATCGGCGGCGGCGTTACACCGAGACCATCCTGCAAAACGTGACTGCCGGAGTGATCTCGCTGGATGATTCCGGTCGGGTGATCACCATCAACCGCTTTGCCGAGGAGCTGCTCAAGGTGGATCGGGCCCAGATCGTCGGCCGTCATTACCGGGCCATTCTCCGCCGGCGGCACCTCCAGATTCTGGAGGGTTTTCTCCATGAACTGAGCCAATCAAGCAAGCACTCCATTCAGTTGCCGCTCCGCCTGACGGTGGGTGATGAAACCTATTCCCTGCGGATCAATCTTACTCGCCTTTTTGACGAGGAGGGGCGTCCTCTGGGGGTGGTTCTGGTGTTCGACAACCTCAGCGACCTGGAAAAAGCCCAACGGATGGCGGCCTGGCGTGAGGTGGCCCGGCGCATCGCCCATGAGGTCAAGAATCCCCTGACCCCGATCCAGCTCTCCGCCCAGCGCCTGCGTAAACGCTATCTTGCCAAGCTGGCCGACGAGGGGGAGGTTTTTGACCTCTGCACCCGGACCATCATCAATCAGGTGGAGGAGCTGCAAAAGCTGGTGGGTGAATTTTCCAGTTTTGCCAGGATGCCCGCGATCCATAAAGCCATGGCCAATCTTGCCGCCATGGTCGACGAAGTGCTGGTGCTCTATCGCGAAGGTCACAAGGGGATCACCTTTACCCGGGAAGGGGAGGTGCCTCCCCCCTTTCTCTTCGATCCCAAACAATTGAAACGGGTGTTGATTAATTTGGTGGACAACGCGGTGGCGGTGGTGCCGGAAAAGGGGGGCAGGATAAGTGTGAACCTGACCAGCGACCCGGAGCGTAAGCTGTTTTTGATTGAAGTAAAGGACAACGGGCCTGGCGTACGAGAGGAGGATAAGCTGCGTTTGTTCGAGCCCTACTTCTCCACCAAAAAATCTGGTACCGGTTTGGGTCTGGCCATTGCCGGGACCGTGGTTGCCGATCATGGTGGCGCCATCAGGGTTCGCGACCACGAACCCCATGGAGCCTGTTTTGTCGTTGAATTGCCGATGGAATTTTTATGATTTTTGCAATAAGACCTTTTTTCGTCAAGGAGAATTCCAGCCTGCATCCAAGGCTGGCCGTCGGCTGTTGACCCATGAGCTAACCCATGTGGTCCAACAACGAGGCGGCAACGGACAAGGTTCATTAGCAAAGA
>DSDS01000122.1 GCA_011048585.1 Desulfurivibrio alkaliphilus
CAACTCCAACCCCGGGGCCCAATGCTGCTCCAGCCGCGCCCCCTCGGCGAAGCGCCGCTGGAGCGGCGCCAGCCGCAACCAACAACGGCACGCGGGAGTATGCCCCCGCGGCCAACGACCGCTGCCTGACCCTCCTGATGGGGAACAAATACACCCTGGCCCTGCCGGCCGGCGCCGTGGCCCTGGTGGAAACCCTCGAGCCGCGCCGGCGCGGGATCTACATCGCCTCCCACCAGATCCCCATCAAGGATTTCGGCCGCTTCCTCCAGCGGCTGGCCAGCCGTTTCAAGGGGCCGCTGGCCGCTATTCCCAGTCGTCACTTGAAAAAATTGAACCTGCCGCTGGTGATGCCCAGGGGCGGCGGTCTACCCCAATTGCCCGACGAACAGGCCAAACATCTGGTGGTGCTGAGCTATGACCAGCGGCACGGGGTGATCTTCGGCACCATCACGGCCCAAGATCGCGCCATCAGCCACTGGCAGGCCGCCGCCGATGGAGATATCGGCGGCCAGGTCACCCTGGACGACGAAAACTCCTACCCCCTGCTTAATCACCGCTCACTGCTGGAGCGGGAAGGTTTTCTGATCGCCACCGAGGGATAAAGTATGGAAGCTGTCAACCGTCGCGCCTACAGCCGGGTCCCCTTCAAGGCCGCCATCACCTTGCGTTTCGCCGATAGCTTTTGCGAACATTGCGAAACCTCCGATCTCAGCCTCAAGGGGGTCTCGGTGCATGGGGTGACCGGGCGCCGGATCGGGGAACCATGCGAGGTGGAGCTCTATCTTATCGGCAGCACCAGCAACCTCCATCTCAACATGAAGGGTGAGGTGGTGCGAGTCAGAAAGGATGGGCTGGCCCTGCGCTTTTTCGCCATCGATCTGGACAGCTTTATCCACCTCAAAAACATCATCACCCACAACCTTGGCGACCAGGACCAGGTGGAAGAGGAGTTTTCCCACCATCTCGAAGCGACCCGCTCCATCGATTGATCCCCCTGGCCTTTTCGCCGCCGACCGGGAGTTTTACCGCCATGGCCCGCAAGAGTTTACGCCGCAAACCAGAGTTCGCCGTCCGCAAAACCCCTTTCCTGGTGATTCTGGCCTTTACGATCCTGGGGCTGATCGGGATCAGCACCGGGGAGCCGCAACGGGTCCTGGAACAGGCGATCCGGGTCTGCCTCAGCTGCATCGGGATCGGTTAGATGGAGACGGTGCGTCGCTGGGTTCAGGTCCTCTCCACCCTGCTGGTCAACGGGTCCTGGGATTTCCCCGTCACCCGTTCCATCTACCAGGGACCGCTCAAAGTCCTTTGCGCCCCGGGGCTCAACTGCTACTCCTGCCCGGCCGCCACCACTTCATGCCCCATCGGGGCGCTGCAACAGCTCTTCGGCGGCCTGCGCTTCGCCATGGAGAGCGGCCAGTTCTATTTCGGGCTCTATGTGGCCGGCTTCATGGGGGTGATGGGCGGAGTTCTGGGTCGGGCGGTCTGCGGCTGGCTCTGCCCCTTTGGCCTGATCCAGGACCTGCTGCACAAGATCCCCTCCCGCAAGGGAGGGATTCCCCGGGGACTGCGCTACCTTAAATATGGCTTTCTCCTCTTTTTCGTGATTCTTTTTCCCCTCCTGATTCTCGATCAGTTCGGGGCGGGAGAACCTTGGTTCTGCAAATATATCTGCCCGGCCGGCACCCTTACCGCCGGCCTGCCCTTGCTGCTGATGCAACCTAGTCTGCGTCAGGCCGTCGGCCTTCTCTTCTTGAATAAATTTATCATTATGGTAATGTTCATCGCCTGGTCGATTTACGCCAGCCGGCCCTTCTGCCGAACCACCTGCCCGTTGGGTGCCTTTTACGCCCTGTTCACCAAGGTTCGGCTGGTCAAACTCCGCCTGGACGCCTCACGTTGTACCAACTGCAAGGCCTGCCACCAGGTCTGCCCGATGGGGGTCAAGTTCAACGAATCCCCCGATGACGCCGAGTGCATCACCTGCCTGGCCTGCATGAATCAGGCCTGCAAATTCAACGCCATCTCCCTGGAGATCGGCGGTATGCCGGTGGGCGGCCAGGCTCCCGCGCCCGCCCCCAACAAGACGGCCTTACGTCAGTAAAAAACAACATCCCGGGAAGTGCTTATGAGCAGGATATCTCACCGCAATTTCAAACTTTGCCTTACTCTAATCCTGGCGTCCTGTCTGCTGATCGGCACTGCCACCGCCGCCCAGGCCATCAGAATGGTCAGTGTTGACCGTCCCAAAATCAATATGCGCAGCGGCCCGGGCACCAACCACCCCATTCTCTGGGAGCTGGGACGGGGCTATCCCCTGATGGTGATCGGCACCCAGGGCAGTTGGCTTAAGGTAAGGGATTTTGAAAACGACGAGGGCTGGGTCTACCAGCCCTTGGTGGGGCGCAAGGCCCACCTGGTGGTCAAAGCAAGGATCGTCAACATCCGCAGTGGCCCGGGCACCCGTTACCGGGTGGTGGGCCAGGCCAAATACGGAGTGGTCCTGCAGACCCAGGAGCGGCGCAGCGGCTGGGTCAAAGTCAAACACGAAAACGGTCTCAGCGGCTGGGTGGCCCGGGACCTGCTTTGGGGCTGGTGATCCTCTAGCCGCCTCTGGTGCTAGAAGGCACCCTTGGTCAGGCGGATATCCGCCTGACC
>DSDS01000160.1 GCA_011048585.1 Desulfurivibrio alkaliphilus
AACGCCATTGGCTTCGGGCTCACGCTCCACGAGGTTGGCGTTTTTCACCACCTCGCCAAACTTGACCATCTTCCAGCCAGGCTTCAGGGATTGCGTGCTCATTGCTCAATCCCCTCCCTGATTTCCCGCACCAGTGGTGCGAGTTTTGGGATTCCCTGACTGCTCCCGGGAGAATCCGTCACGCGCCAGCAATCCAGGCCGAACTTGATTGCTTCCAGACCGCTCATTTTCCGCCTCCGGAGAACACCCTTGAGCCTACGGAAGTTTTCGTTATCCGGGGATAATATCTTTCTGCCATCAGTCTTTGCTCCCAGGCAGTTTTCCCGACTGTTTTTCCAGCCGTTTTTCATCGGCCCTCACCCGGCGTTCCAACTTCTTGATATCCTCTTCCGGAGGAAGTTTTTCCGGCTTGATACCGCGCTGTCCAAGCATGTCGCGCACACTCACGTTGTTCTGCACATGCTCGCTGGTAATGGCGTGTTCGCCCCGCAGATCCTCCTGCTGGACGTTATGATTGGTCATCTCGGTGGCCAGGTTTTTCGCGGCTATGGTCAGGGTCGGCAGGAAGTCGGCCAGCGGGCGTGTTTTGGTGATGCCGTACCGGTCCTTCATCACCTGGGTGGTATGCCCCCCAAAGAGCGCCGCATCCCCCTTGGAGCGAATCCGGCCGAAACCGGCGTCATCGACACCGCGCTCATAGATGTTCTGGGACAGCGTTTTTTCCGATTCCCGCAGCCGTTCCCGGGCATCCAGCCGGGCCTGCAGACGCATCCGGTCTTCGATCAGTTCCTGCTTGCGGGTCTGGATGGCAAAGTAACTCTGGGCAAAAGCAATCGGTTCCTTGCGCGGGTCACCGTTCTGGGCTATCAGATAGCAGGCGTAGCGGGTGAGCATGAAGTCTTCCACCGGTCTCTGACCACCCTTGCCGATCTCGATCATTTTCGTGACGCCACGAAAATGATCGTCCGCCTTGTAACCTGTTGTTTCACAAGACTCTATGGCGCGTTTGATCGCCGTCAGGAAGTTTTCCCAGCGGGCATAACCGAGGGGTTCCATCAGATCGCGGGCAAACCAGAATTCAATGCCCTCGCCGGGGATGGTCTGGCTCAGGGCGTCAAACCGGCTTTGTAATTTCTGAACGGTTTCTGATTTCATTTAGCTGCTCTCCCTATTGAATCCGCAGATTGCGCAGATTCACGCAGATTTTTTGAATCGGTTTTTAATCTGCCTCCATCTGCGGACAGTCCTTTTTCAAGCACCTCAAAAAGGCCGTCCATCGACTCCCGCAATGTGATCGAGCTTTGCTGCCAGTTCGCAATGGCCTGTTTGAAGGTGACTGTTTCGGTCACTCCGTTGCCATTGCCATTTCCGTTGTCCGCCCGAACGTAGAGCGGGATGCTGAGGTTGCTTCCTTTCTCCCGGACCTCGTCATTGCCGACCACCCGGGCAAAGCCGTCCTCGTCACCGAAAGCCTGGTAGGCGGCGACAATGCGCTGGATGTGATCGTCAGTGAGGAAGCTCTGTGCCCGCTCGCGGGTCACCTCGTTCAGCGCGTTGATGAAGAGCACCTTGTTCCTGCGCTCCCTGGGCTTGTTCATGCGACAGATGACGACGCAGGCTTCCATGGGCGAGTTGTAAAAGAGGTTGGGACCGAGGCCCAGCACGCACTCCACCACGTCGTGGGCGACCAGCTTTTCGCGCATGGCCGACTCTTCATTGCGGAAGAGGACGCCATGCGGAAACAGAATCGCGCAGCGGCCGCTCCTGGCCTTCATGCTTTTGATGATGTGCTGCCAGAAGGCGTAGTCGGCGCGGCCTTGGGGCGGGGTGCCGTAGATGTTCCGGCCCCACGGATCGGCGGACCAGGCATCGCGGTCCCACTGCTTAATGGAGTAAGGCGGATTGGCCAAGACCACGTCGAACTGCATGAGCCGGTCGCCTTCGACAAAGGCGGGGTTGGCCAGGGTATCGCCCCGGACGATGCGGAAGTCTTCGATGCCGTGCAGGAACAGATTCATCCGGCCGATGGCGGAGGTGAGCAGGTTGCGCTCCTGGCCGAACAGACGCAGATTCCGCCACTCCTTATTCTGCCGCTTCAGATGAGCGACGGCGGAGAGCAGCATGCCCGCCGAACCGCAGGTGGGGTCATAAATCGAATCACCCGGTTTTGGTTCGAGCATCTCGGTCATCAGATGGACCACGGTGCGGTTGGTATAGAATTCCGCAGCGGTGTGACCGGAATCGTCGGCGAACTTTTTGATCAGAAACTCGTAGCCCACGCCCAGCTCGTCCTCCGGGCAGTTGGAGAGCGAAAGCGTCTGCGAGCTGAAATGCTCGATCAGCTCGCGCAACATGTGGTCCGGCAGGCGGTCCTTGTTGGTCCACTGGGCGTCACCGAAGACCCCGTACAGGGTGTCGGGGTTGGCTGTTTCAATCGCCCGCAGGGCATCCTGGATGGCCTTGCCCACGTTCTTGACCTTGGTGCGGGTGGCCTTCCAGTGGGCGTCTTCCGGGATCTGGAAGCGGTGCTGCTCGGGAAGCGCGGCATACTCCTGTCGCCGCCGGATTCCTCCAACGCATCGGCCAGCTCCTCGTCATAGACGTCGCACAGGCGCTTGTAGAACAGCAGCGGGAAGATGAACTG
>DSDS01000059.1 GCA_011048585.1 Desulfurivibrio alkaliphilus
CCACCACCTGGCAGTGCCGCAACTGTGGTTACACCCATGAGGGCGAAGCCGCCCCCGATCGCTGCCCGGCCTGTGATCACGCCCAGGCCCACTTCGAGCTGCTGAAAGAGAACTGGTAAACCGATTAATCAACCCTTTGTAGGAGGAAGATAATGGCCAAGAAACTGGAAGTGTACAAGTGCGACCTGTGCGGCAACATCGTGGAGGTGCTCCATGCCGGGGCCGGCCAGCTGGTTTGCTGCGGCCAGCCCATGCGCCTGATGAACGAAAACACCGTCGATGCCGCCAAAGAGAAGCATGTGCCGGTAGTCGAAAAGGTTGAGGGCGGCTATCTGGTGAAGGTTGGCGCGGTGCCCCATCCCATGGAGGAGAAGCACTACATCGAGTGGATCGAATTGCTGGCCGATGGTAAGGTCTATCGCCAGTTCCTTGAGCCCGGCCAGGCCCCCGAGGCCTTCTTCCCGGTCAGCGCCGCCCAGGTTACGGCTCGGGAGTATTGTAATCTGCACGGTCTCTGGAAGGCTTAGGGGGGAGAGCGATGAAGACAACGGAGATCAGGCCGGATATTTTCTGGGTCGGGGCGGTGGATTGGAATAACCGGGATTTCCATGGTTATTCCATCAAAAAGGGCACCACTTACAATGCCTACCTGATCCGGGATGAGAAGACCGTTCTGTTTGATACCGTGCGGCAGGGGTTCAAAAGCGATCTTCTGCACAATCTGCACCAGGTGATCGCCCCCGAGAAGATCGATTACATCGTGGTCAACCATGTGGAGTTGGATCACTCCGGCTGTCTGCCGGAGCTGGTTGAGCTGATCAAGCCGGAAAAGATTTTTTGCTCGCCCATGGGGCACAAGGTACTGCTGGAGCACTTCCATCGGCCCGATTGGCCCTATCAGGTGGTCAAAACCGGCGACGAGATCAAGCTGGGCAAGCGGACGGTTCGCTTTATCGAAACCCGGATGCTGCATTGGCCCGATAGCATGTTCTCCTATATTCCCGAGGAGAAGCTGCTGATCTCCAGTGACGCCTTTGGTCAGCACTGGGCCACCTCCGAGCGCTTTGACGATCAGGTTGAGGAGAGCGAGCTGCTGGCCCACGCGGCCAAATACTATGCCAATATTCTGCTGCTCTATTCGCCCCTGGTCCAAAAACTGCTGGCGGAGGTGGCGGCTCCGGGCGGCCCGGCGGTGGAGATTATCGCTCCCGACCACGGCCTGATCTGGCGGCGCAACCCAGGCGCGATCATTGACGCCTATGGCCGCTGGAGCCGCCAGGAGAGCCGCCGGAAAGCGGTTATTGTTTATGACACCATGTGGCATAGCACCGAAAAGATGGCCCGGGCGGTGGAGAGCGGCTTGCAGCAGGAGGGGATCGAGGAGATCCGCCTGCTCCATGCCCGCAAGAACCATCGCAGCGATATCATGACCGAGGTTCTCGATGCCCGGGCTCTGATCCTGGGTTCGGCCACCCTCAACAACAATATCATGCCGGCCATGGCCGATGTCCTGACCTACATGAAGGGGTTGCGCCCCAAAGAGAAGATCGGGGCCGCCTTCGGCTCCTATGGCTGGAGTGGGGAGGCGGTCAAGCACCTGCAAGCCTTCCTTGATGAGATGGGAATACCCGCGGCCGGCGAAGGGGTTCGGATTAAAAACGTGCCCGGCCACGACAGCCTCAAGGCTTGTGTCGAGTTGGGCCGGGCCGTGGCTAAGGCCATGTAGTCATGAGCTCGCGGGCGACCAAAACGAGGGTTATCGCCTTGCTGGCCGGCACCGATCCCTTGCCGGAGGTTTTGGCGGCCCTGGCCGCCCTGCCCCGCCCCCAGGTCCTCAAGGCGCTCTTTGCCGCCCTCTGTCACCATGATCAGCATCTGCGCTGGCGGGCGGTGAGCGCCATGGGGCCGGTGGTGGCGGCCTTGGCCGACCAGGATCTGGAGGCGGCCAGAGTGGTGATGCGCCGCCTTATGTGGAGCCTCAACGATGAGTCCGGCGGGATCGGCTGGGGGGCCCCCGAGGCGATGGCCGAGTGCCTGGTCCACCATGAACAGCTGGCTGAAGAGTACGCCCATATTCTGGTTTCATTTATGCGGAAGGATGGTTTCTACCTGGAGTATCCTCCTCTGCAGCAGGGTCTAATGTGGGGGCTGGGCCGCTTGGCCGAGGTCCGCCCCCGGCTGCTGCGCAGCAAAAACGCCCTTCTCTACCTCCCCTCCTACCTTGATTCCCCCGATCCTGTGGTGCGCCGGGGCGCCGCCCGCGCCCTGGAACTCCTTAATGCCGCCACTTCCCCTGCTGGCGCCGGCAACGCGAAAATCGCGGACAAAAAATCTTGACTGCCGGGCGGCGGTCCCGTAAAACGTCACGATATCCAGCGGGCCCGGAATATTGGCTTCTCTGCCAATTCTTGTGAGGCTCGCCCGTTCACTCACTTTTGTACCTCGGTCGGCCTGATCGCCGACAACAAACAGGCGGATTTATGAATTTTCAGGAGATAATTTTTGAACTTGGCCGCTATTGGGCGGAGAAGGGTTGTGCCATTCAGCAACCCTACGACATGGAGGTTGGGGCCGGCACCTTTCATCCCGCCACCCTGCTGCGGGCCCTGGGTCCCGAGCCATGGAAG
>DSDS01000182.1 GCA_011048585.1 Desulfurivibrio alkaliphilus
AGCAGTGCCGCAGGTTCGGGCAAGCGGCCAAGCGCCGCGTACCCCGTGTACGTAAGCCTGGCTGATCGCCCGAAGATGCGGTGCTGCTGAACGATTACGAAAATTATGGCTAGAGTTACAATCCTTATCGGCATCATCCTGACGACGATGGCGCCGCAAACCCTGTTGGCCGCCGAAGAGGTGCTGATCGACCACGGCAACTTAACCTGCCTAACTCCATGCTGGGAGCAGTTCATCCGGGGCGGTCGCGAATGCAAAAAGAGGAAAACAAAAACTCTGATCATTCATAAACCAGAGTTGAGGTGTCATTAGGGGAAAAATTCGTGTATCTTGCCAAGGAGTAGCCGCCTGGCACGCGGTGATGGCAGCCATGCGACCCGCCTAAAGGTGCCGGCTATGGTCTCAGGCCAGCGATAAAGGGGCCGACGGCCGCCGGACCCCGCTCTTCGACCAGGCGGATGGTGGCCGAGCCGATTACCGCGATTTCGGCGCGACCCTTGAGCATCGCGACATCCTGGGCGCTGCTGATCCCGAAACCCACGGCCAGGGGTAGGTCGGTGGCCTGGCGGCAGCGCTGGATATAGTGGTCGAACTCCCGGTCGAAACTGGTCTGAGCGCCGGTCACTCCCCGGCGGGCCACGCAATAGATGAAGCCCGCCCCCTGGGAGGCCAGGTAGCGCATGCGCTCGGAGCTGCTGGTCGGCGCGAAGATCTGGATCGGGGCCAGATCGAGCCGCCGGCAGCCGGCCAGGTACTCCTCTCCCTCCTCCGGCGGCAGATCGGGAATGATCAGGCCTTGCAGGCCGGCGGCCCTGGTCTTCTCCAGGAAACTCTCCACCCCGTACTTGAACAGGATGTTGTAGTAGGTCATAAAGAGGAAAGGGATCGGGTGGGTGGTGGCCATCTCGGCGGCAAACTCCAGGCACTCCCGTACCCTGATCCCGGCGTCGATCGCCTCCTGGTTGGCCTTGAGGATCACCGGCCCGTCGGCCACCGGCTCGGAGAAGGGGATCTGGAGTTCGATGATATCCACTCCGGCGGCCACCATCTGGCCGATCACCTCCCGATTGACGGCCAGGGAGGGATAACCCACGACCAGATGGGTCATCAGTAGAATATTCTTTTCGGCCAGCTTGGTCCGTAATTCCTGTTCAAGCGTCATATTCCTGCCCCTTGGCCCGGATGAACTCCCTCCAGGATGGATCGTTGAAGGCGTGGGCGATGGTGAAGATATCCTTGTCGCCCCGCCCCGACTGGTTGATGATGATCGCCTCGCTTGCCGGCAGTGTTCCAGCCTCCTTGAAGGCCTGGACAAAGGCGTGGGCCGACTCCAGGGCCGGGATGATCCCCTCCTGGCGGATGGTCAGATCCAGAGCCTCCATCACCTCGGCGTCGGTGGCGGCGGTCATCCGAACCCGGCCCTGTTGCCAGAGATCGGTAATCATCGGTGAAACCCCGATATAGTCCAGCCCGGCGGCCACCGAGTGGGTGTCCCGCATCTGGCCGTCCTCATCCTGGAGAAACATGGTTTTGTAGCCTTGGGCCACGCCCGGGGAGGCGTCATTCCCCGCCAGGCGGGAGGCGTGCTGGCCGCTCTCCAGACCCTTGCCGCCGGCTTCCACCCCGACCAGCTCCACTTGGGGGTCGGCTAAAAAGCCCTGGAAAATTCCCATGGCGTTGGAGCCGCCCCCCACGCAGGCGTACACCCTGCTCGGCAGTTTGCCGTGGCTTGCCAGGATCTGTCCCCTGACCTCCTCGCCGATGATCCTCTGAAACCAGGCCACAATTTCGGGGAAGGGGTGGGGGCCGCAGACCGTGCCCATCACGTAATGGGTGGAGTCCATATTGGCCACCCAGTCGCGAAAGGCTTCGTTGATGGCGTCCTTCAGGGTCTGCGAGCCGGAGGTGACCGGCACCACCTTGGCCCCCAGCTTCTCCATCCAGAAAACATTGGGCCGCTGGCGCTGAACATCCTCGGCCCCCATGTAGATCGTGCATTCAAAGCCGAATTTGGCGGCCATGGTGGCGGTGGCCACCCCGTGCTGGCCGGCTCCGGTCTCGGCGATCACCCGTTTTTTCCCCATCCGCCGCACCAGCAGCCCTTGACCCACTACATTGTTGGCCTTGTGGGCTCCAGTGTGATTCAAATCTTCCCGTTTGATGTAGATCCTGGCCCCACCGAATCGGCGGCTCAGGTTCTCGGCGCGGGTCAGGGGGGTGGGGCGGCAGGAGTAGCTGCCCATCAGTTCGACATACTCCCGCCAGAAAGCCGGGTCGCGTTTGGCCGCCGCAAACACTTCGCTGAGCTGCCGAAAGGTTTCATGCAGAATTTCCGGCACGAAGGCCCCGCCCCAGTCGCCGTAATATCCCTGTTTCATTATATTGTTTTCCCAGTTTGAGAGCGATTGATCACCAGCCGAGGCTTGTTCCGCAAGCTTGGCAGTCTACCGCAACCATCCTTTTTTGTAAATCGGCGAAACGCAGCTTGTTAGCGTGGGTGCATTCACCAGCCGGCTCGCGGGACGGGATGGCTGCCGGGATCAGGCCAGGGTGGCGCGCACTTTGGCGGCCAACTCCGGCAGCGAGAAGGGTTTAGCCAGAAAGTTGACCCCC
>DSDS01000022.1 GCA_011048585.1 Desulfurivibrio alkaliphilus
ATGGGCACAGGTCATGCCCTTGATTCGGATGGTGGTCATTTTCTCCTCCTTGTTCCCAACGGTTTCATCTCAGTTGAGTCTCAAGACAGCATTGAGGATACGGTGGGCAACCTCCTCCTTGCTCAAGAGCGGCAACTCCTCCACGGCTCCGTTGCGGTCCACCAGGGTGACCCGGTTGTTATCCACGGCGAAACCGGCGTCGTCGGCGCTGATATCGTTGATGGCGATCAGGTCCAGGTTTTTGGCCCGCAGTTTGCGTTGCCCCTCTTCAAGATGGTTGTCGCTCTCGGCCGCGAAACCGATCAGTAGAGGGAAGCACCGGGCCTCTTTTTTCCTCTCTCCCAGTTCCCGCAGGATGTCAGGATTGGCGGTCAGAGGCAAGGCGGCGCCACTGGCGTCCTTTTTAATTTTATGGGGGTAGTAATGGGCCGGGCGATAGTCGGAAACCGCCGCGGCCTTGATGATCACATCCATCTTTTCCGCCCGGCTCAGCACGGCCTCGTGCATTTGGCCGGCCGAGACCACCGGAATCACCTCAACGCCGGCGGGGGAGGCGATGTTGCCCGGACCGCTGACCAGGGTTACCTCCGCCCCGCGCCTTTTAGCCGCCGTGGCCAGGGCGTAGCCCATCTTGCCGCTGGCCCGGCTGGTCAACAGGCGTATCGGGTCCAGGGCCTCCCAGGTGGGGCCGGCGGTGACCAGCACCTTTTTGCCTTGCAGATCTTGGGGGGTCAGGGCGGTGATGATCTCCTGGCGTACCGTCTCCCACTCGACCAGGTGCCCCGGACCCTGGTCGCCGCAGGCCAACTCCCCGCATTTGGGGGGAACAACCTTATAGCCGAACTGAATAAGTTGTGCCAGGTTGGCTTTGGTGGCCGGGTGTTGATACATGGCGCTGTTCATTGCCGGGCAGATCAGCACTTTGGCCTTGGCGGCCAGCACCACCGCGGTCACCAGGTCGTCGGCCAGGCCGTGGGCCAGGCGGGCGATAGTGTTGGCGGTGGCGGGCGCCAGCAGAATCAGATCGCACTCGCGACCCAGGCTGATGTGGGGAATCCGCTCGGCATCGTCGACCGCGAAGATATCGCTGTAGACCTTGTGGCCGGAAAGAGCGGCCATGGTCAAGGGGGTGATGAAGCGCTCGGCTGCCCGGCTCATCATCACCTTGACTTCAGCCCCTTCCCGGCGCAAATTTCTGGTCCAGTCCGCCGTCTTGTAGGCGGCGATGCCGCCGCTGATCCCCAGCAGGATCCGCTTTTCGGTGAGCAGGAATGACACGTTCAGCCTCAGAAAGAGAAGGGTCTGGGTTGCGGAGTGGCGTCTTCAAGCTGGCTTCCCTTCTCTTTTGCGATCTCCTCGGTGATATAGATGCTGACATTGGCCCGGCGGCCCATTTCGGCTTCACTGATGACGATGGTTGCAGTTTTGTAGGGCTTGTTGAAGGCCATCAGGACATCCCTATATTTCACCGACCCGACCAGTTTCCAGCCGCTGTTGCGCATGGAGGTAATGAAGTAATCGGTAAGGGAGTTGACCTCCACCCGGCCGCTGAAGTAAAGCACACCGCCGGCAAAAGAATCGGTTTTAACCACCATGCTCTTGTCCCTTACCCAGTCCAGTTCGCTGGGGATCAGCAGGTCGCGGAATTCGGCGGGATGGTATGGTTGGGGCGTCATTTTCTCTTCCGGCACTTCGTTCCTGCTGTCGGTGTTGAAACTTCCCATCTGGGCGCAACCGGCCAGCAACAAAGCGGCCAGCAGCACGAGCGGGAAGGACAGGTGGCGGCAACGGCGAGTGATACCTGTGAGCGGTCGGGACATGGGGCAACCTCCTATGGCGTGGTTTAAATGATCTTAAGGATAAATTCATCCAGGGTTTTACGTTGGGACCGGCGCTGGCGGGGAATGGGATGACCCAGGGCGATCACCGCCATCAAATCCATCCGTTCATCCAGGGCCAGAATCTGCCGGACCTGCTCCTTGTTTTTCAGGATCTGTCCCAGCCAGACCGCGCCCAGGCCCAGGGCTTCGGCGCCCAGCAGCATGTTCTGGATACAGGCTCCGGCGGCCTGGTGATCCTTAACCTGGTCGTAGATCGCTTCCTGGTCAAGAAAGACGGCAATCAGGGCCGGAGCGGCCAGCACCACCTTTCGGTAGCTGGTCTGTTCGGCCAGCCGTTCCCGAATCTGGGGATCGGAGATCAGGACAAAACGCCAGGGTTGGTTGTTGAGGCCGGAGGGGGCCCAGGTTCCGGCCCGAACAATCTCTTGCAACTGCGCCAAACTCACCGGTTCGGGGGTGAATTCGCGCACGCTGCGCCGGCGGTAAATCGCATCCAATACAGGGTTAGTCATAATCTCGGCGGGGACCTTGCTTAATTAATCGTCTTTGACCGGTTTTCGCCGCTTCTGCTGCTGCTCGAGCAGGGCAGGCACTGCCGCTAAAATGGTGGTAATACTAGTCGGCGTCCCCTAATGTGTCAATGAAAAGGGTTGGCGACGAACCGGTTGCTCCCGCTCTTTTGATCTCGCCATCGCCGGGCGCGGGAAGTATAGTAGTCGCTGTGATATGGTAAGAGCTTGAAAAAA
>DSDS01000133.1 GCA_011048585.1 Desulfurivibrio alkaliphilus
GATCAAAGGCTGGTGGCGGCCCTGGGGGCGGCTTCGGGGGTGGCGGAGGAGTTTCGCCGCCTGCGGACCCGGATTCTTCACCCCGCCGCCGGCACCAGGCCGGCCCGGACCATCCTGGTGGTGAGTGCCGCCCCGGGGGAGGGTAAGACCTTTGTCTGCGCCGGTTTGGCCATTTCCCTGGCCCAGGGGGTCGAGGAGCACGCCCTGGCCGTCGATTGCGACCTGCGGCACCCCTCTTTGGCCGCCATGTTCGGCCTGGACAATGACCAATTGGGACTGGCCGATCATCTGCGCGACGGGGTCGATCTGGGCCGGCTGATCCGCAAGAGCGGGCTCGATAAGCTTTCCGTCATCCCCAGCGGCGCTCCCCCGGCCAACCCGGCCGAACTGCTGGGTTCCGAAAAATTGGCCGCCATGATCCGGGAGGTGGCCGCCCGCTATCCCGATCGCTATATCCTGATCGACAGCCCCCCCCTGCAGATGGCGGCGGAGACCGCCATTCTGGCCGGCCTGGTGGACGGGGTGGTGCTGGTGGTCCGGGCGGGCAAATCGCGGCGTGATGATGTGGGGCAACTGGTGGAAACCATCGGCCCGGATAAAATTATCGGGGTGGTCTTCAACGCCTATCGGAGCAGCCCGCTGGAGCGTCGGCTTTCCGGGGCCTACGGCGGTGATTACTACTACTCCCGTGATCAGCAGAGGTGATGGCAGATGAGCAATTTCAGATCAGGCGGCCTTGCCGGCAAGAGTTCTTCCCATCGTGGCCACCGGCCAGGTGAGATAGATGGCGAGTTCGCCGGTGACCAGGCCCTGAAAATGGATATTGACAACGCCCACAAGGAGGTGGAACGCCTGAACCGGAACCGGGTGGCCCTCTTTGAAGTGATGTCGGACATGATCTTCCTCATTCGCGGCGATTTTGTCATTGAATACATGAACGCCAGCGCCATTGCCACGTTCGGTGATATCCGGGGCCGCTTCTGTCATGACGCCCTTGGCTGCAATGAACAGCCCTGCCCCGAGTGTCCGGTGGAGCGATCCCGAACCGCACAGAATTGCAACGAGCTTTTTGAGCGCAAGATCGGGGAGGTCTATGTCGAGTACAACTATGTTGCCTTCCAGGGCTATATGGGTGAGCAACTGGTGATGGTGGTCATGCGCGATATCTCCCGGCGCAAGAAGCAGGAGGCCGAGCTGTCCGTAATGCACAGCAATATTGAGACGGTGCTCCAGCAGAAGATCGAGGCCCTCAATGAGAGTGAGAAGGTCCGGCAGGAGTTGAGCCGGGAGGTCAATGTTTTGAAGCGGGAGCTGGACCGCTTCAGCCAGCAGCAGGATGAGATGGTGGGTGAATCGCGTAAGCTCAGGGAACTGCGGGAGCTGATCCACCACGTGGCCGATTCCGATGCCACTATTCTGATCACCGGGGAGTCGGGGACCGGCAAGGAGTTGGTGGCCGATATCATCCATCGGCGCAGTGGGCGCAAAGATAAGGCCTTTCTCAAATTTAACTGCGCGGCGGTGGCCGAGAGCCTGCTGGAGAGCGACCTTTTCGGCTACGAGCGGGGGGCCTTTACCGGGGCCACCGGCCGGCGGATGGGTAAGTTTGAAGTGGCCGACAACGGCACGATCTTCCTCGACGAGATCGGTGATATCAGCCCCAGAATGCAGGCCGCCCTCCTGCGGGTGCTGCAGAACGGCGAGATCGTCCGGGTGGGGGGTAACGAAGCGGTGAGCATCAACGTGCGGGTGATTGCCGCCACCAACAGCGATCTGGCCACGGCGGTGGAGGAGAAGCGCTTCCGCCGCGACCTCTACTACCGGCTCAACGTGATCAATATTCACTTGCCGCCCCTGCGGGAGCGGCGGGAAGATATCGTGCCCCTGATCAGCCACTTCATTAAAAAGTACCGCGCCGCCTTCAAGAAGGAGATCGACTATCTGCCCAACCGGATCATCGACCGGCTGTTGCAGTATGACTGGCCGGGTAACGTCCGTGAATTGGAAAACGTGATCCGGCGGGCGGTGCTGCTGGCCAAGGACAATGTGATCACCGAGAAGGAGCTGGCCTTCGAACAAAATATCTCCTGCGTTACAGAGCACAAGGAGGCTTTGATTGAAAAACGGATGCTGGAGCAGCCCTTGAAGGATACCCTCTCCGAGCTGGAGGCCAAAATTCTGGCCACCGCGGTGGATCGCTACGAGGGCAACCCCCAGGTGGTGACCCGGATTCTGGGTCTGGGCAAGACCACCTTCTACGAGAAGATGAAGCGTTACGGTTTGATTCCCAATAAAAAATAAGGACGGCGGGGGGAAGACCGGCCAAACGGTGGGACCCACCACATTCAAGCACGGTCTTCCTTGGCCATCCTATATATAGAGCGCCATATTTCATGCGCCTTGCGGTCGGTCGTCAATAAAATCACGCCCCCCGGAGCGGCCCCCATGGCGTGTTTTTTGCAGGCAGGATCGTCGCAAAAATTATCAACCTTTGCGACGGTGGATGCCATGGATTACGCGCGTATAGCGATTCGAGAATGTCCCTACTGGGCGC
>DSDS01000126.1 GCA_011048585.1 Desulfurivibrio alkaliphilus
TAAAAACATAACGATCACGTTACCCGTAAGCCCGACGTTTTTTCTGGCACGGGTTTTGCTGAGACTTTTGGGCCGTAACGGTGCGGCAACAAAAAACGGTGCCGCCGCCCCCGGTCACTACAACTTTTATTATCGAGGAGGAACTTGGAATGTCCGCACCACATTGCTGCCCAAAAGATGAGAACTGCGGTGGTTGTTGCGCCCATTCCCACCGCCATGACCTTGGCCGGAAATCGATCGGGGCCACCGTGCCAGAGCTGTTCGGGGCCAACGTCTTCAACGACCAGGTCATGCGGGAACGGCTGCCCAAGGAGACCTATCGGGCCCTGCAGAACACGATCCATACCGGCGCCTCCCTGCAACCGGAGGTGGCGGCAGTGGTGGCCAACGCCATGAAGGACTGGGCCATCGAGCGCGGCGCCACCCATTACACCCACTGGTTCCAGCCCTTAACCGGCTCCACCGCCGAAAAACACGACTCCTTCATCGCCCCGGCCATGGACGGTTCGGTGATCATGGAATTCTCCGGCAATCAATTGATCCTGGGCGAACCCGATGCCTCCTCCTTCCCCAGTGGCGGGCTCAGGGTCACCTTCGAAGCCCGGGGCTACACCGCCTGGGACTGCACCTCCCCGGCCTTCCTGAAGGAAGACGGGGCCGGCAACGTCACCCTCTGCATCCCCACCGCCTTCTGCTCCTACAAGGGGGAGGCCCTGGACAAGAAAACCCCGCTGCTGCGCTCGATGAACGCCGTTTCCAAACAGGCTCTGCGGGTACTCAAAGCCCTGGGCAACACCACCTCGACCAAGGTGATCCCCACCGTCGGTGCCGAACAGGAATACTTCCTGCTGGACAAGGAGTTCTTCAACAAGCGTCTAGACCTGATGAGCTGCGGCCGCACCCTCTTCGGGGCCCCGGCCCCCAAGGGCCAGGAGTTGGCAGACCAGTATTTCGGGGCGATCAAGGACCGGGTGGCAGCCTATATGCACGACCTGGACATCGAGCTGTGGAAAATGGGGGTTACCTCCAAGACCAAGCACAATGAGGTGGCCCCCTCCCAGTACGAGATGGCTCCGGTTTTCACCTCCACCAACATGGCCGCCGACCACAACCAGCTGGTGATGGAGACCATGAAGAAGGTGGCCCTGCGCCACAACATGGTCTGCCTGCTTCACGAGAAGCCCTACGCCGGGGTCAACGGTTCGGGCAAGCACAACAACTGGTCGCTGGCCACCGACGACGGCATCAACCTGCTGGAGCCGGGCCAGACCCCCGAGGACAACGCCCAGTTTCTGGTCTTCCTGACCGCTCTGATCACGGCGGTGGATCGCCACGCCGACATCATGCGGGCCACCTGCGGCAGCTCGGGCAACGATCACCGCCTGGGGGCCAACGAGGCGCCGCCGGCCATCATCTCCATCTTCCTGGGCCAGGAGCTGACCGATATCCTGGAGAAGCTGGCCAAGGGCGAAAAGATCTGCTCGCAAAGCGGCTGCCAGTTTCTCAAGATCGGGGTGGACTCCCTGCCCGACCTGCCCCGGGACAACACCGACCGCAACCGGACCTCCCCCTTTGCCTTCACCGGCAACAAGTTTGAGTTCCGGATGGTGGGCTCCTCCCAGTCGATCTCCGGCCACAACGTGGCCTTGAACACCATCGCCGCCGAAGCCCTGGACGAGATCGCTTCCCGGCTGGAGAAGGCCAAGGATGTTAACAAGGAGATCCAACTGCTGATCAAGGAGACCATGGCCCAGCACAGCCGGATCATCTTCAACGGCAACAACTACTCCGAAGAGTGGGTCAAGGAGGCGGAAAAACGGGGCCTGCCCAACGTCGGCAACACCGTCGACGCCCTGAAGGCGATCGTCTCGCCCAAGGCGGTCAAGCTTTTCGGCAAGTACAGCGTGCTGAGCAAGGAGGAGCTCCACTCCCGTTACGAGATCTATGTGGAGCAATACGCCAAGCACATCAACATCGAGGCCCGGGCCGCCCTGCAGATGACCCGGCGCCAGTATATTCCGGCAGCCCTCCGCTATCTCGGGGTTCTGGGCTCCCCGGCGGCGGCCAAGAGCGGGGTGGCCAAGAAACTGCAGGAGCTGGTAGCCGCCCTCCTCGATTCGATCCACGCCAAGGCCGACAAGCTGGAGAAGGAAACCGACAAGGCCGGCGCCATCGATTCCACCGAAAAGCGGGCTGCCGCTTTCCGCGACAAGGTAATGGCCGCCGCCCTCAGCCTGCGCCTGGATGTGGACCGGTTGGAAGAACTGGTGCCGGCTGATCTCTGGCCGGTACCCACTTACAACGACCTGCTGTTCAGGCTGTAACATGCACTGCCAGGCGTGCGGACTGGAAATACGGGCTCAATCCAGTGATGTCCGGTTAGATATTTGCGTGCAGTTTTCTTATTTTTCTGGCGAAGAGATGTTGGAATCGCCTGAAAGGGTTCGGCATGGCGGGCCGGAAGAGTGGTGGCCGCTCTCTTCTGGAGCTCGGTAAACACGTGAAGCAGCTGCTCGACCCCTCGCTCGTTCACTGTATCGAAATCA
>DSDS01000086.1 GCA_011048585.1 Desulfurivibrio alkaliphilus
CACCAGTGCGGTCGGCTGTTGCGGTAAAATCTTCCAAGCAGTGGGGGTAGCCATGCCGCCGTCTATCCGGGAAGTATGACCGAGGTGCTTGTGATGAAAATGGACTCGGTAGTGCCAACACTATTTTTGCGCCTTGTATTTTATTGTTTTAGCGGTATTGTCAAAAAACAACTGTAGAAGATGAGCAAAACGTCACCGCCAAATACCGCCCCAAGCTGATCGGGATCGCCACCACCTGCCTCACTGAAACCATCGGCGATGATCTGCCGGGACTGCTGGCCGAATACCGCCGGGAGTTCACGGCCGGAGATGACGCCGCCCCTCTGCTGATCCCAGTCTCCACGCCCAGCTACGCCGGCAGCCACATGGAGGGCTTCCACGGGGCGGTGCGGGCCCTGGTGGAACAGTTGGCCCTCTCCCCCGCGGCCGGCTCGAAGCCGGGGCGGAATGAGCCGGCCGGGGAGGGGATCAATCTCCTCCCCGGTCTGGTCTCCCCGGCGGCGGCCCGGAAATTTACGAGGATTGCGATTTCTTCGCCATCGCCGAGCGAGCCCGGCAGCTTAAGCCGGACCTGCTGATCGGCCATAGCAAGGGCTACTCCCTGGCCCGGGAACTCAAGATCCCCCTGATCCGGGTGGGTTTCCCCATCCACGACCGCCTGGGCGGCCAGCGGATTCTCCATCTCGGCTATCAGGGCGCCCAGCAGCTCTTCGATACCATCGTCAACACGGTAATCGCCCGCAAACAGAACGAATCAGAGGTGGGTTACAGCTATATGTAGGTAAATAGTGGTCAGGATTTTGCTTAACATGTTGTCTCTCCTTAGGCTGTGGCTTTACCACCGTAGAAGCGGCGCATGAAGTAGAGGCTGACATGGACCAGGCCGATGAGCACCGGCACCTCCACCAGGGGCCCGATGACGGTGGCGAAGGCGATGGGGGAGCTGATCCCGAAGACGGCGATGGCCACCGCGATGGCCAGTTCGAAGTTGTTGCCCGAGGCGGTGAAGGCCAGGGAGGCGCTGCGGGGGTAGTCGGCCTCCAGCTTCCAGGCCATGAAGAAGCTGAGCAGGAACATCAGGGCAAAGTAACAGGAGAGGGGGACGGCGATCCAGAGTACGTCGAAGGGGCGCAGCAAGATCTGTTCGCCCTGGGTGCTGAACATTACCACGATGGTAAAGAGCAGGGCGCTTAAGGTGATGGGTGAGATGCGGGGAATGAAAACTTTGTCGTACCATTCCTCCCCCTTGGCCGGTACCAGCAGCACCCGGCTCAAGATCCCGGCGGCGAAGGGAATGCCGAGGTAGATCATCACGCTGACGAAGATATCGCCGATGCTTACATCCACCGTCACCCCTTCCAGGCCGAAAAAGGTGGGAAGGACGGTGACGAGCGATCGAGCAGCGATAGTTTGCCGCCCATCCCGGGTTTAAGTTTGGTGGGACAGGTGGTCATGGTCGCGCGCTCCGGAAAATTTTACAGTTTGGCCAATTCAGCGGGCAGATTTTTGATGAAATCACGAATCTCATCCCGGACCCGGCGGTAGTGGGGTAGGGCCTCCTCTTCCCCGGCGGCACCGGCCGCCAGTTTGGGGGGATCGTCAAAGCCGTGGTGGATCACCTTGCCGGGGAAATAGGGGCAGTTTTCGTTGGCATGGCCACAGAGGGTGATCACGTAGTCGAAGCTGCTTTGGGGCAGCTCCTCCAGGGTTTTGGAGTGCTGTTTGCTGATATCCACCTCCGCCTCGGCCATCGCCTTGACGGCCAGGGGGTTCATGCCATGTTTTTCCAGGCCGGCAGAAAAGAGCTCAAACCGATCGGCCTGCAGGTGACGCCCCCAGCCCTCGGCCATCTGGCTGCGGCAGGAGTTGCCGGTACAAAGAAATAAGATGGTTGTTTTCATTGGCAAGCCTCGGCTCCCTTTTTGTTTTGACGGTAAAGTTGCAGGTTGGCGGCATCCCGCCGGGATTCGGTGATTGAGGTAGTTTCCCGGGCCAGGGCGGTCACCATTTCCCGCATCAGGGGGTTCAGGTTTGGGGCCAGCCGGTAGTGGATCCATACCCCCTGCCGACGGGCCTCCACCCAGCCGCTGTTTTTCAGGTAAGCCAGATGGCGGGAGATGTTCGACTGGGGAAGCTCCAGGGCGCCCATCAGATCGCAGACGCAAAGCTCACCCTCCCGGTGCAGCAGGATCAGCAGACGCAGGCGTACTTCCTCGGATAAAGCCTTCAGGGTTTCGGCAATCGCTTTCATCTTCTCCCCTGTTTATCCGCATAGGCGGATATGGTCAACGGCTTTTTCATTGACAGCGGCGGACAAAAGCAGAACTCTGTGTCGGAAAAATAACCACCCGGCGGCATACTGCCCCAGGGAATATGACTTTTCTTCTACAGTTGTAGGTTGATTTTCCCCATTTGGGGTTCAGAACCTGTTGATTTTGTGTCACTGTCCTTTGGCCGACCTCAAAACGGTAGTGCCACAGCACCTGCTTTTTCTTCCTTAAATTCTCAACGATTAAACCTATTATGGGGGTGCCTATAAC
>DSDS01000008.1 GCA_011048585.1 Desulfurivibrio alkaliphilus
ATCAGCCAGGCTTACGTACACGGGGTACGCGGCGCTTGGCCGCTTGCCCGAACCTGCGGCACTGCTGAACGATTACAGCCCGTTAAATCGACAAGTTGTTGACCATGGTGAACGGATACTTTGGCTTAACCGGTCCGCGAACCTTTTCGTTATATCGTGCCGATCAGTCGGCGTCAATCGGCATCAACCGCCTGCAGCCAGCGACCAAGCACCTGGACGATCTTGCCAGCCTGATCCGGGCTGGAGATATTGAACTTGGACTGGGGCACGTACTGGCCGCTGATTTTGCGGTAGCGACGGATGGTATACTGCTCCGGCCCGTAGGCTTCTTTCTTTTTGTCCCACTGCCGGAAGCGAAAAATAATGGTGGCCCAGGCCCCCTTGCTGAGGATCTCCTTGTCCAGCTCCTGGACCAGCAAAACCCCATCTTCCTCATAATTGATGGTAATCTCACTCACCTCAGATGCCATCCGCCCCCCTCCTTCTCAACTGAAAGCAAAAAAAGGGTTCAGCCATAAAATCCGCCAAACCCCGCAACCCGCACGAATCGTGACACAAACGTGCAACTTAGGGATAAACTGTCCAAAAGTCAAACATTTTAACCGACGGCCAGCCGCGGGCGGCTGCCGCCCTATGCAAAATCGGGCCGACTCCGGGTCCGTTTGACCGCCCCCCGCGACTGCTTGGCGGCCAAACGGCGACGCCGGGAGGCTGCCGTGGGCCGGGTGGGGCGCCGGCGGGGCCGTACCTGGGCGGCCTCGCGGATCATCGCCAGCAGGCGTTCCCGGGCATCGGCCCGGTTACGCTCCTGGGAGCGATGGCTCCGGGCGGTCAGGATCAGCACCCCCTCTCCGGTCAAACGCCGCCCGGCCAGACGGAGCAGGCGAGCCTTCAGCGCCTCGGGCAAAGAGGGGGAGTTGACCACGTCAAACCGCAGCTGCACCGCCGTTTCCACTTTGTTGACGTGCTGCCCCCCCGGCCCGGAAGCCCGCAAAAACTGCTCCTGCAGCTCCCAATCCTGGAGGGTTATATGTTCAGTGACGGGTATCATGACGATAACGGCCCCGGACGCAGGCTGACCCGGGGAGATGAACTGAAAAGGGGCCGCAACTCTATCGAGCTGCAGCCCCTCTTTATTTTAAATGGTAGCGGGGGGAGGATTCGAACCTCCGACCTTCGGGTTATGAGCCCGACGAGCTACCGGACTGCTCCACCCCGCGTCGCGTGCCGGGCATAATACTCCGTTGGGTCCAAATGTCAAGGCGGATAATCAGATTGACCATTACGACCTGAAACATTAGGATGTCGCGAACAATCAACTTATGAGATTAAAGTGGCCGAAGAATCGGGCCGGCACAATTCCCCACCCGCGGCAGGACAGGCGTTAATGGTTGCCAGAAAACAGCAAAAAGCCGGCGTTGTTTCAACCGACCGGGCCCAACCCCCAACCCACCCGGGAATCGCCCTGCTGCTGGAAATATGCCGCGAGGAGTATGGCCGGACAATCCCCCGGATCAAAAGACTGCTCACCGACGTGGAGGCACTTTATGCCGGGCGGTGGCCCGACTATGAGGCCTGTGAGGTTCGCTACCACGATTTCGCCCACGCCCTGGATGCCGCGGTGGCGGTGGCCCGGATGGCGGCGGGCTGGAACCGGGCCCAACCCGGGAAAAAACTGGATGCCGATCTTTTCTCCTGCGCGGTGGCGGCGGGGATTTTTCATGATGCCGGCTACATCAAGGATAAGGGTGATCACGAAGGCCAGGGCGGCAAGTTCACCACCATCCATGTCCAGCGCGGGATGGAGATGGCGGCCGGCTACCTGAAGCAAGCCCGCTGGCCCAAACGAGCCAGCGAGTTTGTGCCGGCCACCATCGCCATTACCGATTACCACCGCAACCCGGAGATCGACGGCAAAATCTTCCGCACCGAGCAGGAGATCACGGTGGCCCGAATGATTCCCACCGCCGACCTGATCGCCCAGATTGCCGACAACCGCTATATAGAAAAACTCGACCGCCTGTTCGATGAATTCAAGGAGCTGTACGAGTTCCAGGAGCAGCGGCGGCTGGCGCCGGGAGAAACTCCGGTTTTCCGCTCGGTCCAGGAGATCCGGGACGGAGTGATCGATTTTTACGAGCAGTTCGTGGTTCCGAGGTTGGTAAAATTCGGCCGGATGGATAAGTACCTTGCCGTCTATTTTGGTGAAAATCGTAATCCCTATCATGAAAATATCGCGGCCAATCTCTCCAGCCACCTGCTTAGTCCGGGCACCGGCTGGCAAAGGTTGGGCGATGCCCTCAAGGGCCTGGGCCTGATCGATGACCGGCAACTGGACACCGCCCTGGCCCGCCAGCGCCAACTGCGCCGCGCCACCCGGCAGCCCTCGCCTGAGCAGACCAAGGAGGCACTGCTCAACTGGATGGACTCCCGCAGCAACAGTACCGGCGACAACCTCGGCAATATCCTGGTGGAGATGGGGGCGCTGCCCCCCTCCGCCCTGGCCGACGGCCTGGTTCACCAAAGTCTGCC